>JBCDCD010000008.1:0-16428 GCA_039182445.1 Pseudomonadota bacterium
CAGATAGAAACAACCATAATTGATTATACCTCAGGGGGCGGCACTATTTTAGAAGTTGTTACCCCAGATCCTGGATTGCTTGCCCCCGCTAGCGTTAGTAACTTGCGTGATCCATACGTAGCCCTTACATACTGCGAAAAAGACTAAAATTCTTCCTTAAAATACCTCTTGACCTATAGGCCTTTATCCCTATAATGCGGCCAATCTGAAGACCTGCCATTTATAATTGTATCTGTAAGCAATTGAAATTAAAGGTTTTTGGTGGTTAAGAAACCGGCGTTATTCAAGCCAATTTTGAGTAATTTTACGGTTTTGTTTGAAATGATCAAAAATTAAAGGAGCAATTATGGCCCGTATTGCAGGTGTTAACGTCCCTGATAAGAAGCGTGTAACGATCGCCTTGACTTATATTCATGGCATTGGTCGTCAGTTCGCACGTGATATTTGTGAAGCAACCGGTATCGACAAAACACGTCGTATGGCCGAACTCAGCGAAGATGAATTAAACCTCATCCGCGCCGAGATTGATAAAGATAAATACACAATCGAAGGGGATCTGCGTCGTCAAACATCCATGAACATCAAGCGTTTGATGGATATGGCATGTTACCGTGGTTTGCGTCACCGTAAACATCTTCCCGTTCGTGGTCAGAATACCCGTACAAACGCCCGTACCCGTAAAGGTCCGGCCAAGCCGATCGCTGGTAAGAAGCCGGTTGGTAAATAAGGGATAGAGGATAAGAACAATGGCAAAAACAGCAGTTAAAACAAAAAAGAAAGTCAAAAAGCAGATTGTGTCCGGTATGGCGCATGTGAATTCGACTTTTAACAACACCATTATTACAATTACCGATGCACAAGGAAATGTTGTGAGCTGGTCTACCGCTGGCGCGATGGGCTTTAAAGGCTCTCGTAAGTCAACGCCTTACGCAGCGCAGATCGCCGCCGAAGACGCGGGTCGCAAAGCACAAGAGCATGGCATGAAAGAACTTGATGTTCAGGTTAAAGGACCGGGTTCAGGCCGTGAGTCAGCGTTACGTGCCTTAAGCGCGATCGGATTTACGATTAAGTCGATCAAAGACATTACGCCTATTCCGCACAATGGAACACGTCCGCGTAAACGTCGCCGCGTTTAATTTTAAACGTTTATTTTTTAAAGATATTTTTTTAGCAAAGAGGAACCATCACCGTGATTTACAAAAACTGGCAAGAACTGATTAAACCAAACAAAGTAGACATCAAGCACGGCGCAAACGCCGAAATGACAGGTAGCATTGTTGCGGAACCTCTTGAGCGTGGATTTGGTTTAACATTAGGAAACGCATTGCGTCGTATCCTCTTATCGTCTCTTCAAGGCGCCGCTGTGACAGCTATTCAAATTGATGGCGTATTACACGAGTTCTCTTCTATTGAAGGCGTGCGTGAAGATGTGACAGACATTGTTTTGAACGTGAAAGCGATTGCCGTGCGTATGCATGTTGAAGGACCAAAGAAAATGCGCCTTGCGGCCGAAGGTCCTTGTGAAGTGACAGCAGGAATGATCGAAGCAGGGGCGGACATTGAAATCATGAACCCAGACCTCGTGATTTGTACATTGGATAAGGGCGCAAGCCTTAACATGGAAATGACTGTGAATACTGGTAAGGGCTATCGTCCTGCGGCGCAAAACCGCCCAGAAGAATGTCCTGCGGGGCTTATTCCTGTTGATTCTGTGTTCTCACCAGTACGTAAAGTGTCTTACGAAGTAGAAGATACACGTGTGGGTCAGATCACTGACTACGACAAGCTAACATTACAAGTTGAAACAAACGGTGTGATCACACCAGAAGATGCAGTGGCGTTTGCGTCTCGCATTCTTCAAGATCAACTTCAAGTGTTCATCAACTTTGATGAGCCAGAAGCGAAACAAGAACAAGACGAAGCGGATGAATTACCATTCAACCGTAACCTTCTTCGTAAAGTTGACGAGCTTGAGCTTTCTGTTCGTTCTGCGAACTGCTTGAAGAACGATGCGATCATCTATATCGGTGATTTGGTGCAGAAGAGCGAGAGCGACATGCTTCGTACACCAAACTTTGGTCGTAAGTCATTGAACGAGATTAAAGAAGTATTGACCAATATGGGCTTGCATCTTGGTATGCAGGTCGAAGGATGGCCACCGGAGAATATTGAAGAGCTCGCCCAGAAATTGGACGACCCTTTTAGCGCTTAAGGAGTTAAATTTTGAGTGATACTGGTTTTGTTTTTTATAAAGAAGTAGAGGTTCCTGTTCCACAAAAAGGAACAAATAAAAAAAGAGCGAAAATAGTATTAGGCAGAATGAATGCTAAATTAAAGGAAGAATATGGAGTAACTATCTCTAAGGGATTATTAAGAGCATTGCTAGCAACATTCGAAAAATTCGTAGCTAAACCAGATGTACATAAAGCCTCCCTTGGGCCTGAAGCTGTTAAACAGGTTGTAGAAGGTGGAAAAATTTACGGAGATAAAACATTTAATTAGTAAAAATTAGAATTCGTCACGGTGTCGCGTTTCCCGTCGCAGCATTCCTGACTAGAGAGGATACTCTCTTAAATTGTAAAAATAGAAACAAAATCGGGTAAAAAAGGAAAAACGCCATGAAACACGGCATTAAACAAAGAAAATTAAACCGCACATCGCAACATCGTAAAGCGATGCTCGCCAATATGGCAGCAGCGTTGATCAAGCATGAGCAAATCACAACAACGCTCCCTAAAGCAAAAGAGCTTCGCCCTTTCGTCGAAAAGCTTGTGACTTTGGGTAAAAAAGGCCGTCTGTCTGACCGTCGTTTGGCAATGAGCCGTGTGCGTGATGAAGATCAAGTATCAAAGCTTTTTGCGACATTGGCAGAGCGTTATAAAGAGCGTAACGGCGGTTACATCCGTATCATGAAGGCGGGTTTCCGTTATGGTGACAACGCACCGATGGCGGTAATCGAATTTGTTGATCGTGACGTTGATGCCAAAGGCCAAGATAGTGGTCCTATTTTTGACGATGAGGAATTCATCGAGGACGAAGCAGAAGCGAAAGAAGCCACCGCTTAATTAAAGAACAAACGAGATAATTCGCTTTAGCGGTAAGGCGAATTTTAAACGGCTCCTTACGAGGGGCCGTTTTTTTATTTCCACTTAATGGAACAACCCATGCTTGGTTTTTGATCTTTTGGCCCCTGCCCTGTTTCGGCAATAAGACGCATCGCTTCTAACAAACCTTCATTGTTACCGCGATATTGTAGCTCACCATCTTTATTTAGTCCGAAAAAATCAGGTGTACAGACAGCATCATAGGCGCGGCCAACTTCTTGCGTTTCATCAACGAGATAAGGAAAGGTAAAACCATGTTGCTGCGCGAATAATTTCATATTCTCTGGGCTGTCATCCGGGTGCGTTTCATAATTATTCGACATGATCGCCACAACGCCAACACCTTCACCTTGCAAGGTTTTCAGGTCAGAAACGAGCGGGTCAATAATACGCTGCACATACGGACAATGATTACAGATAAAGGCCACTAGCAAGCCCTTCTCCCCCATAACATCGTCAAAAGAAAACTCCTTACCATCATCAGGGTCTTTGAGTGAAAAAGACGGAGCTTTCCAACCAAAATCACAAACAGGGGTATCAAGCAGCATGGCTCTCTCCTTTTCTTATTTCATTTGAATCAATACGAATAATCTCACCATGTTGTGTACAATCCGGTGCCGCTAAATCGATAAAATACGGCGTCACATCATCGGGTGATGGAATACTCATTGGGTCTTCTCCCGGTTTAACGGAAGCACGCATATCGGTGCGCACAACATCAGGATCGATAAGATTGACTTTGGTATTGGTCTGGCGCACTTCGTCTGCATAGACTTGCGCCATTGTCTCAAGTGCTGCCTTACTAATGGCATACGTGCCCCAGTAAGCACGGCCTTTTGTTACCGCCTGACCTGTTGAGACGAGAATCACACGCCCCGCTTCTGATGCTTGCAGCAAAGGATCGAGCGTTTTGAGCAAATGAAAATTGGCTTTAAGGTTGACATCAAGAATGCGATTGAACTCAGTGTCACTAATTTGCGCCAACGGCATCAATGTACCGGCCAAACCAGCGTTGCCAACAAAAATATCAAGTTTGCCGAATTTCTCAGCGATAGAAGGGCCGATTTTTTTAATCGCATCGAAATCTTGTAAATCAAGCGGTAGAAGCGCTGCCTTTCCGCCTTCCGCTTGGATTTCGTCATCAATTTTTTCGAGATTTTTTTGATTGCGCGCGACGAGAATAACATGGGCGCCTTGTCTCGCATAAGCCCTGGCAACAGCCGCTCCTATCCCCTGTGATGCGCCGGTAATAAGCGCTATTTTATCTTGGAGCTTTTTTCCCGCCATTCTCTACATGACTTCCTGAATGTCGGCCTCATTCATTTCTTCAGCATCAATTTCGACATCGACAAGTTTCTTCGCTGCATCACTTCGATTTTCTTTTAACCGATCAAGATAGTCTTCATCAATATCATTGGTGACATAGCGACCATCAAAGACAGAACAATCAAAACCACGCTCGACTCCTGCCTCATCGGTTGGGATAACAGCTTCGATGACATCATCAAGATTTTGATAGATAAGCTTATCTGCTCCAATTACCTCTTGAACTTGTTCTTCGGTTTTTCCATGCGCGACCAATTCTGATTTCACCGGCATATCAATGCCGTAGACATTGGGATAACGAATAGGCGGTGCCGCGGAAGCAAAATAAACTTTTTTCGCACCCGCCTGACGCGCCATATCGATAATTTGTTTACTGGTAGTACCACGGACGATTGAATCATCGACCAGCAAAACATTTCGATCCTGAAATTCCAATTCGATCGGATTCAGCTTTTGCTTGACTGATTTTTTACGTTCTTCTTGGCCCGGCATAATAAAAGTCCGGCCAATATAGCGGTTTTTAATAAAGCCTTCGCGGAACTTAATGCCCAGCTGTACCGCCAGTTCCATTGCGCTTGGACGGCTGGATTCCGGAACAGGGATAACGACATCAATATCATGATCCGGCCATTCTTTTTTAATCTTATTGGCAAGATATTCACCCATACGCACACGCGCCTTATAAACCGAACTACCATCCATAATAGAGTCAGGACGTGCGAAATAAATATATTCAAAAATACAAGGTGTGCATTCTTTCGCCGTCGAGGGAATATGAGAAAACTTTTCGCCCGCCGCATTGATATAAATAATCTCACCCGGTTTCAGATCAACAATATTTTCAAAGCCAAGACAATCAAGTGCGACACTCTCAGAAGAGAACATATATTCTTTTTTACCGTTCGATGCCACACGCTCACCATAAACAAGAGGACGAATAGAGTGTGGATCACGAAACGCAATCAGGCCATGGCCCGATATCGCCGCCAAAACAGCATAAGCGCCGCGACAACGTTCATGCAGACTTTCGACGGCCGAGAAAATATCTTCTTTTTCAAGTTTCTCTTTATGACGTGTTTGTAATTCATGCGCCAAAACATTCAGCAAAACCTCAGAGTCAGAATTCGTATTCAGGTGGCGATGATCCGTTTTGAACAGCTCTTTGGCAAGTTCCTCGTGATTGGTCAAATTCCCATTATGCGCCAAAACAATACCGTAAGGTGAATTCACATAGAGCGGTTGCGCCTCAGCGCAGCTGGAGGTTCCCGCTGTTGGGTAACGTACATGGCCAATACCGATATTGCCCTTAAGGCTCTTCATATGACGTGTGCGGAAAACATCACGAACCAAACCATTGCTTTTTCTGAGGAAAAACTTTCCGTCTTCTTCGGTCACCATGCCCGCCGCATCCTGGCCACGATGTTGCAAGACCGTTAACGCATCATAGAGATCCTGATTGGCTGTGTTTTGTGCAAAAAGACCGACGATGCCACACATTTGATGTCTCCTCTAATAGACCAGCTTGTTTTCGAGCGGATCTTTTTCACTTTCTTCGATTAAAAGCTGATCAAGATCTTTTCGTTCCGTATTATCGTATCCCGTTTCGGGGGCTGGTGTATCATCCTTATCTTTTTTGTCGCCGCCGGGTAAAAAGTCATTTTCGAAAAGCTTTTCTTTAATGCTGTCTTCGTCAACATTCTCAATCTTTTCTTCAACTTCTTCTTCTGAAGGTAGGAAGCCAGCCATAAAAGCAGCAGTTCTTTCGATGTAAGTAAATGTTTTGCTCTCTGCAAAAAATTCGGTTTTGGCTTCAGGTTCCATGAGTAGATGAAACGGTAGATAAAGAAGTGCTAATAAGATTACAGCACGTACGATCCCAAAAACAACACCGAGAGAACGGTCAACAGGTCCCAAACCCATCGCCTTCACCGCACTACCGATAAAATAGCTCGCGACGGAAATAATGATGACAAAAAGTACAAAAATAGAGATATAGGCCGTACCATCCGCAACCAGTGTCATCGGAACGATATCAAAGAGTTTTCCGGGCTCTTCCGGATCAACGCCGAACCAGTTACGAAAAACAGGGGCAAGGTTGTCGCCAAAGCTATAGGCCATGAAAAGCCCACCCACCATACCAGCGATTGTAAGGGTTTCGCGGATGAGACCGCGTAAAAACGAGATAATAGCGGAAACAATAATGACAGCCGCAACGACGAGATCAAAAACCATGGCTCTTTATTAAGGAATTTTGCGCTTTTTCGCAAGTTTTTTGGCGTATCCGGGTCGAAGCTATCCCAACATACGTCATGCCACCCTGCGCATCGGCGCAAAATGAGGGATTAGATCGTCCAAATGGGATAATTCTTTAATCGAGAGTCCTTGCGCCCCCTGCCCCTTTTTCTTTTTGGGTGGCGCGGGAATATAGGCCCGATCAAAGCCAAGCTTGGCGGCTTCTTTCAGGCGAATATCGCCCTGCGCCACCGATCGAATTTCGCCCGATAAGCCAATCTCGCCAAAAAACACAGCATTGCCAGGCACAGGCTTGCCCGTCTGTGAACTCACAAGAGCCGCCGCCACGGCCAAATCCGCTGCCGGCTCGGTAATCCGAATCCCCCCAGCAACATTCAAGAAGATGTCACTATCGGAGAGCGTAATACCACAACGAGCCTCTAAGACCGCCAACACCATCGCTAAGCGATTTGAATCCCAACCAATGACAGCACGGCGTGGATTGCCCAAAGCTGACGGCGCGACCAAAGCCTGTACCTCGACCAATACGGGGCGAGTACCCTCTAACCCAGCCAGCACCGCACTACCCGCAACATGTTCCTGACGTTGAGATAGAAAGAGTTCTGATGGATTGGGCACTTCGGTGAGTCCCTTATCGGCCATTTCAAAAACGCCAATTTCATCCGTCGGGCCGAAACGGTTCTTGACTGTGCGCAAAATACGGAACTGATGCCCACGATCCCCCTCAAAATAAAGCACTGCATCCACCAAATGTTCGAGTACGCGTGGCCCAGCAATCTGACCTTCTTTGGTGACATGTCCAACAAAGAGCACACAAACATTGCGCCGTTTGGCGGCACGAATAAGCTCTTGTGCCGAGGTACGCACTTGGGTCACCGTTCCTGGCGCGCTTTCAACCGTATCGACATACATGGTTTGAATGGAATCAATTACCATTAAATCCGGCGCATCGCCATCTTCAATCGCGGTAATAATATCACGTACCGACGTCGCCGCAGCCAACGCCACAGGCGCATTTTCTAATCCCAAACGTTGCGCGCGAAGGCGAATTTGATCAACCGCCTCTTCCCCGGACACATAAAGACAAGACTTGCCCGTCTGCGCGAGTTTACAAACGGCTTGTAATAGTAAAGTTGATTTACCAATCCCCGGATCACCACCAATGAGCAAAGCCGAACCACTAACAAGCCCGCCACCCGTGACACGATCAAGCTCTTTAATCCCCGTCACATGACGCGGTTTCTTTTCCGATTGTTCGCCTTTTAAAGGCACCGTATTCAACTTACTGCCCTTGCGTTTGGCGCCCAAGCCTTTTGGCATGGAAGCTTCAACGACTTCTTCGACAATCGTGTTCCATTCACCGCAGGATTCGCATTTTCCCGACCATTTGGAGGTCACCGCCCCACAAGACTGACAAGAATAATGACGCGATGATTTAGCCATGCACGCCTCGGCGCAGCTTGACCAAAACTGTTTCTAAGATGCCCGAACGGCCTTGTAGTGCCATATCAAGCGTTCCATATGTGTGGGTGTAATAAGAAAATCTGAAGTTTTCTAGAACAATTGTGGGGCGTTTTTTGCGTTTGAACATCATGAGAACATCATAACAGCAAAAAGGAACAAATCAAGAACTTTATGCTTGGATATTTTCCGTAGCGCTTGACAAAAATATGGTAACAGTTTATGACAATATATAACCCAGATTTTTTGAAAAAGTATTAGGAGTTCCATAATGAGTGAGTTCGGCGTCACACCACCAACCCATCATCGCGATGAATTACCAGCAGACCATATCAGACATACCACTATTGGATATGGTGCCTTCGGTGTCGCCAAAGAATATCAACTCTTACTTTTGTACAAAAGATGGATGGAACAAAACCCTAATGAGCCCGCTCCTTTTCATTTAGAAATGCAATCTTTTAATGAAGGCGATGACTTTAACCGTGGCCCCGCTTACAAGTTAAGCACCAACTATCTAGCCTTAAACTTCCCTGCGAGTATAGAAGATCCAGATTCACCTGAAGCCGCTTGCTCTAGTGCCGAAACAATGGATTTGGTACGCGATATGGAAGCAAAAGATTTCTGTCGTTGGATCGATGAAGAACGTGCAAAAGCGCAAAAAGATCCTGCTGATTTTGAAAGTGTAAGAGCTATTTATGATGATCTTATCGAACAAGGAAAAACCGAAATTCAAATAGCCGCAACAATGAGTTATGAGGAATACAAAACCTACAAGCTTTGTTGCGAAGAAACACAAGGGGTTCAGCCTTGGGCGTGGCGTCATTATTTTCCTCGATCCATGTATGGGGAATATTTAGAAGATAGAAAAGAACGCACAAAAGCGCTTATTGCTGAAATTAATGAGCATTATGGTGAAGATGTTGTGACCCGCGTTGATACCAAGCCACAAACGATTACATCTATCATGGATATTGAACCACAAGTGGAAGGCGGTTTTTGTTTCACCATTGAAGTAGAAGACTTTAAAAATGGTAACCGTGCCTTTTGTACCAATATGCTGACCTTTGCGACAGGTCACTTTTATAACGAACAATTTTTAAGTGATGACAAACGCGCAGAACTAAGAAAAAGCTCTCGATTTGCCGACAGCCCTTATCACGATCATGAAGTTGTCAAGATGTTGGATACCACAGGTGGTAAAATGCATATTGGTGGTGCTGGTGCGTCAATGTTAGACGCTATCCGCGGGGCCGAAGTGTGGGAAGGCATCACAGGTAAAAAAGCCGAGATCACAATTGTAACACCACAACCAGATATCATCGTGTGGGGCCATGATTTGGCAAAAGATGGAAATTACACTGGCGCAGAACGCATCTACCCTGCTTTTATAGATACGCTACAAACCACGCCCAGAACTCCAGAAGGCTTAGAAGACCTTAAAAAATTCATGACTCAAGCTGTTCATAGTGACGAATGGCAAATGATTGGCCCACAGAATATGTTTGATGTTATTAGAGATAATAGTCATGAAATACGTGATGCGCTCGGTGAAAATGCTGATGCGTTTATGAAGTTCTTAGGACGCTATGAAACAGCTAAAACATCGCCAGAAAGTTACGAGTCATATCAACGTTTTTATCAAAACGGTCAAATTGATTATGTTGCGGCTTATATCGATGGGAATGGCATTCAAAACCAACTTGGAAAGTTCATTATTCCCTGCACAGATCCGGTAACAAAAGAAAATTTTGATGTTACAGCCGACGGCTTTGCTGATTGTTTCTCTCTGGCCAATGCACCGTTTTACCGTTTGAGAAATTTTGAGGCAGCGCCTGAATTCATTCAAGAAAAAACATTAACGTTTGAAGTTGAAGGACAACCAGACGAATATCTTTATGTACCAGATCCACTTACCCGTGAGGCACTTGCAAAAGGAATTTTGGTGCCGGATATTCAAGGCGGTGCCGTTGCAGCTCATCCAGACTATAAAGATTGTGTTTTTGTCACTGGTGCGGGCGCTTCAAGACGCCGTGGCGTTCCATTTAGTCAGGACCTTATCGCAGCCAATGGTGCAACGTTTGATGCTTTATGTGGACCAGCGAATGACAATAATCCAAACGCTGCTGCGCCAACTGCATTGCCTGTTCTAAAACGAGCGGGACCGGGGGAGTCCTAAGTCTCCATCTGCAGTGCCCATTTGAATTGGGCCTGATCTTTGGTCATTTGATCGCGGATGACGAGCTGTTTGGTCTTACGCGGGCGGATACCCTCAGCAAGATAGATACTATCTTCTATGGATAATGCACCGCCAACAATGCTAAAACGCCAACCGCTGCCGCTTTTTGTACGGAGCAACGCTTCGGTGCCGTTCTTCACAAGCGAGACCATGACATTGGGATGAAGATGAAAACGTAAAGCCACCGCATGTGGATTTGATAACCCAACATTACAGGATAAATTATCTTCGCCGCGTAAATCATGTCCTTTTTCCGCTAAGTAAAAACGACGGCGATGTGAGATACCAAATTTCGGCATATACCCATCATGACACGCGTCAATCAAACAAATTTGTTTTTTATCATCGCGATCAACGATTACTTTTTTCGGACGTTGTAACAACGAGCCGTCCTCAGCAATATCACTGATATTCCGGTCATCAATGACCAGCGCATTATGCGCAGGCGTGGAGCGCAAAGCATCTTGCCATTGATCGCAGGTTGGATGCGTCCCACAATTGACAAAAATACGATCTTTGCCATGCGAGAATTCAAACGCAAGCGGCGCCGTATGTGCTCGATCATTATGCGGATAAAAAGGCGGCTTGCCCGTATCTACAATCAAAAGAGAACGCGACATCGCAATTCGTTCATAACCCGTATGCGGCAGAGAATTGAGCGTACGGGCTTTTGAGCCTGAATGCATGACGGTTTTTTTCAGCGTATCGGCGTCATTTTTCTGCGTGCCGTTAAAGAGCGCAAAAGCGCCATCCCCGTGACGGAAAAAGCGTAGAGCCGGTACTGCACGATCTAAACCATGTTGAATTTTTTCAATACCGGGAAAACCACCCTGATGCAACGCGCAACGGATATCAATCAGAATGCGCACTGCTTCCAGTAAATTCTGAGGATTGCGTGTTATATGTCCGCCATCGCTTAAAATTTGTTTGTCAATTTCAGCATCGAGCAATGTCAGCGCTTGTTCGAGGTAATGTTCTTTGTCTTCAATAACCAAACCGCCATAAGCCAAGCCGCGAATGGCGTATAATATATCTAATCCATATAGATCAGCTGGCAGACTGCGTGACAAATGCCGTAATTGCTTGACAACACTCTCGCGGAATAAAGTCTGGAATTGTTCATTGGCGCTTTCACCAAAATAGTCATAGCATGCCAACCAATGTCCTAAACGCTTTCCTAAAATAGCAGGCCGCCAAGTTTGATTATCCCAGCGATGAAAATGTTGTATCCAATTTTCAATTAACAAACGTGAATTTTGACGTCCTTCGTGGCCACCCAGTGCACGCAAATCACGCAACCATTCAAAGCCATTAATATGCGCAATCCATTGGTCATCCACATCCAGCGGCGCCCAATCTGCACCGCTTAGCTCCAAGCGATCACCACCAATGGAAAAAGCGCCGGAATAGATAAGCCAGCGTGCGTCGTCGGCACTTCCTTGCCATAGATCCGTGGGACTAAAAAGAATCTTGTAGGGTGTAGGGCCGCCAAGGCTCCAATTATATAAAGGCGAGCTATAAGCCAGCTTACCAGTATGATGGCGAATTTTTTGTTGCAGTTTTTTCTGCCACTTATTCTGAATTCTTTGCCAGACCTCAAGCATTATTGGTTACTCTCCGCGAATGGCTTGAATGTTGCGGGCATAATGCTCTGGTCCATCTTTAAAAACAGCCGTTCCAGCGACCAAAACATTCGCGCCCGCTTCAATCGCAAGTGGCGCTGTTGCTGGTGTAATACCACCATCGACTTCCAGATCAATATCACGACCGCTTGCATCAATACGCGCGCGCGCATCTTTAATCTTTTCCAGCACGTCAATGAAACTCTGCCCGCCGAAACCCGGATTGACCGTCATGATCAAAATGAGATCGACATCATCAATGATATGGCTTAAAAAATCATTGGGCGTTCCAGGATTAAGAGCAACGCCAGCTTTTTTACCAGTGGCTTTGATCGCTTGTAGTGAGCGATGTAAATGCGGCCCTGCTTCCGCATGGATCGTAATGATATCCGCACCGGCACCGGCAAAGTCTTGAATATAGGGGTCACACGGCGCAATCATTAAATGGACATCAAAGATTTTCTTCGACGCCTCCCGCACATGTTTCATCACGGGAGCGCCAAAAGTGATATTGGGGACGAAATGACCATCCATGACGTCAATATGGATGTAATCCGCCCCGGCAGCGTCAATAGCAGCCACTTCGTCAGCCAAATGGCCGAAATCGGCAGATAGAATGGAAGGCGCAATTTTGATGTCGCGAGGCTTGGTCATAAGAACCCCCTTTATAGCTGTATCTTGTCAAAGAATGAAGCGAAGAATAACGCTTAGTTTCTATAGTAAAGTGCTTCGTTTTTTATTGCAAATAACCTACTTTTTTATTTACATAATTTATATTTAGTGTTAATTTATTTCCTATGAGAACATATCAATTATTATCAGGATTATTTATATCTGTTGCATCTTTGGCTCAAGCTCAAGAAGTTGAGTTTGTTCGCTCAACTGAAAATCCTGAGATTATCTCCTTTTGCCAAGCGCAGATAAGAAGCGTTTTACTTTTTTTAATGACGGCCAACTTGGAAATCTAGATGTGATTGGAATTTTTGATCAGTGCAATCCTGAAAACGAAGACGTCGTACCGGAAATTATTTGGTGTTGGCCTGATGATGGGGGTAATAGCTATTACCATTGGGATGGTGGAAATCTCAGTGATTTAGATAGGTTAAAAGAAAATTTAGGTTTTGCAGAATTCAACCTAGAAGATCATCTCATTCCATTTAATACAGCAAGCGATCCTGAGTTGGAAAGGCGCAAACAGTATTTTATTGAGCAATATCAGAGCGTAATAGATTCTGCACAGACATTTCTTGAGACGGGAAATAGCTCTGAATGTTCTATTTCTTAATCATCTGAGCAATAAAAAAGCCGTCGATGCCGCCTTGATCGGCGAGCATATTGGGGCGGAGACGAATCCACCCTTGATCCGTTAACGCATTTTCCAAGTTTTTGAGCTTTTCCTTTAAAATGGGGACAGTTTGAAAGTCAGAATGGCTTTTAAGGAAGCTCTCAACCTGCGTTTCGCCCTCTTTTTTCTGCAAAGAACAAGTGCAGTAAATAAGCATCCCGTCCCCTTTTATCATTTTGGCAGTATTGTTCAGGAGTTTTGCTTGAAGCTGGGCAAGCTTTTCGACATCATTTGCCGTTTTTAGGTGCATCAAATCCGGGTGACGCCGCAAGGTTCCGGTAGCACTACAAGGGGCGTCCAATAGAACGATATCAGCAGGTTGTTCTGGTCGCCACATCGCGCCATCCGCCACAACGACCTTAACATTTTGAGAAAGATTGGTACGATCGAGATTATCTTTCAGCCTTTTGAGGCGATTGGCTGAACGATCCACGGCAATGACGTTCGCGCCACGCGCAGCAAGTTGCATTGTTTTACCGCCCGGTGCCGCGCAGAGATCAATTACCGTTTTATTGGTTAAATCATCAGGTAATAAATTGACGGGTAACGCCGATGCGGCATCTTGTACCCACCAAGCACCTGCCTCATAACCTTCTAGTTGCGTAATATCTTTTTGCTCTTTTAATCTCAATGAGTTGGTTGGCAAAATATTAGCGTGTAGTTTTTCCGCCCATTCTTTTACTTTATTTTGCTCTTTCAAAGTGATGTCAGTTGATGCTTCTTGTATTGATGCTTCAGAAATTCTCATCGCTTCTTCTTGCCCATAACCATCAATCCACTCATTGAAAAGCCAATCGGGAATATTAGATTTGATACGATCGATATCTTTTAGAAGCACTTCCGCTTCATGATCAATCCGCCGTAAGATAGCATTCACCAAGCCTTTAAGCCGTGTATGGTTTTCTTTTTCAGCCAAAGTGACCGTAATATCAATCGCGGCGTGGCTCGGTACCTTCATCCATAATAGTTGCACAATACCAATGTATAAAATCAAATACGTTGTCGGTGGGTTAATTTTTTTTTCTCGAACCTTTAACAAAAGAGCATCAATCTGCCCTTTATGACGCAGAGATGTCGAAACAATCATGCGCACCAAAGAGCGATCCCGACCCTCAAGATTATTAAAATATGTGTTTTGATTTAAAGCTTGATCAAGCGGTGTATTCTTTATCAATACATCTTGCAAAAGATGGTATGCCGCCTGACGTGGTGCATAACCTGCTTGGCTCATGAAGCTTTTTTCTTTGAGGATTGTAAAACACTCTCTTCAAGATCACAGGATTCCTGAATGATCTGGCGATATATTTCCCGCACATAATCACCGCTCATTCCGTGATCTTTTGCCCGTTCCTCACATCGATTGCGCACTTCATCAACGCGATCCTGTAAGACAGCGGGAATATTTTTTTCTTTTTTCAGGGCGGCGACCTCAAGAATGATTTGCTCACGCGCAATCAATAGATCAACAATCTGATCATCGAGAGAGTCGATTTTTTTGCGAAAAGGCTTTAATATCTCATTCATAAGAAAAGGATTTACCCTATGGCGACGAAAAAACCAAGCCCTGATAAGAAAATAAAGCCAAGTACCAAAGAAGAAGCGGCTAAATTAAATAAGAAAGAAAAGGAATTTGGCGGCCAAGAAGGGCCTGAACCGACACGCTATGGCGATTGGGAAAAGGGTGGTCGTTGTACAGATTTTTAATATGAGCGATAAATTTACCTTAGATGAAAAGTTTTTCTCCTCGTTGGAGAAAATTGGGATATCTCCACCAACACAAAGTACACTCGGGAGAGAATATTTAGAAATGGGGGTTCCCTGCAAAGTTACAGATAACAAAGGAAATATCTACCCAAAAGCACTGATATCATTCCAACATAATTTTGATTTAAGATGGAGAGAAACTGAAAAAACAAGATTTGCTAGCGAAATCTCAAAAATAGAAATTTCACCTTACGCTGCATCTCAAGATGTTAGGTTGCGAGCATCTGATACTTATGATGACGAAAAAAATCCTGGGACATACACATTTTATACAAAAGACGGGCAATATTTTGAAACCTCCTCTCAATTTAACTTATTAGACAATAGAGGTTTAAAAGGCAGCGATGTAATTTTAGAAGAGCCCAGCTTTTTGAAAGAGCGGTTTCAATTTGAATATCAACCAAAAGATGATGCGGAGAGGTTTTATGCAAATTGGGATAATAGATTTTATGATTTTGTATTGCTAAAAAACGACTATTCTAAAAATTTATTACAAGTCAAATATAAGCACTTAAATTATCTATTCAAAGAATTTCATATACTAAATTGTATTATATTTACACCTGATTTAAACATCTTAGACGATCAAATAACTAAACTTAAGCTTAATAAAGTTTATTTTAACTTTAAGGTTGGCGGTTTTTATGGTGTAGCTGGTTTGCACGATGAGGATTTAGAGAAGTTTGAAAATTTTGACTTTAAAAAAGACATTGGCATTGTAAATATAGATCCCTCAGCACGAGACGAATCATTAGGTTTTTTCTTTCCTCGGGGATTCAATAATAAAGGAGTTTTTTTAATATCTCCTGTAGAGAAATCCTACCGCGTACATATGAAAACCAAACACTATTATACTAATTTATACGATGACTAATATTAATTATTGATGAGTAGCGGATTTTGCTGCGCCAAAAGATCCCCGATATTGGTGCCTTGCGTGCTTAAAGCCAAAGTCGTGATTTGAAGATTCTGCTGTGTTTGAAGCGCTAACACGCTCGCAGCTTCCTCTTCTTGATCTGCGGAGAGCAGATCGCTTTGTCCGGCTTCTAAGTTTGTGATTGTATTCTCTGTGAAGCTTTGACGCGTTTCAATGATATTCAGATCATCAAACAGCCCTCTTGAAAAATCCTGTACCTGACTTTGCGCAATTTCTAATTCATTAAGGGAGCTATCAATATTCGCAAAGCTCGTATAATCAAGCGTAGAAAAACCGATACCGGATGAGGTAAAATCAACACCTTGCGTGACTAAATTTGATGATCCGTCACGGCTAAAGTTCGTGATCAAATTATCACTGTTTAATAGATTAATCCC
>JBCDCD010000009.1:0-16399 GCA_039182445.1 Pseudomonadota bacterium
ATGAAAATACAGATGATAGCACCGGATAAGGTAATCCCTTACGCACGAAACCCCCGTGTAAATGAACATGCCATTGATAAGGTTGCCGCCTCCCTCAAAGAATTTGGGTGGAAGCAGCCGATTGTCGTGGACAATGAAATGGTGATCATTGTTGGTCATGTGCGCCACCAGGCCGCAAAGCGTTTGGAAATGCCAGAAGTGCCTGTCGTAATAGCCGAAGACCTTACACCGGAACAAGTTAAGGCTTACAGGATTGCTGATAACCGCGTTGGCGAAGAAAGCCAATGGGATGATGAATTTCTGGCGTTGGAATTTTCTGATCTTGATACGGCTGAATTTAACACCGGTATCTTGGGCTTTGATGAATCTGAAATTGAAAATATTCAAAAAGCTTTAGATGAAGCCGCTACCGAGATTGAAGATGGCTATACAGGCAATGATGATGACGATTTGGACGATGTAGAGGAAGCAGATACACAGGCCACTATTGGCGAATATCGCTTCACCATTGAACGCCAAAAATATCTCGATTGGATGGAAGAAATTAAGCAAAGCGTGGGCTTTGAAAAGGAAAACGTAACAAAAGAACTACAGAAGAGGCTCGGATTATGAAGCTAGTAGATATCGATAGCGTTAAGCCTTCAACGTATAACCCCAGAACGGCAGATCCCAGACGACTTGATATTATTGAACTTTCGCTGCGTAAGCTGGGGTTTCTCCTTCCCATCTATGCCAGTGAAGACGGTGAAATTATATCAGGCCACCAACGCCACCATGTCGCAAAACGCATGGGCTTAAAGAAAATACCGGTGGCAACCACAAAACCTATGCCGCTGGATGAGCGTAAGGCGATAAACATTGCCTTTAATAGAGGCACAAATGATCTTCGCCCAGGCGATACGCCATCTGATTTGACCGCAGCTTTGCGCCGGATCGATCTGCAAGCTTTGGCTGATAAAGTGCCTGATAAAGAGATTAACACGCCAGAATTTTATCCGTGCATGAGCGCCGAAAGCGCACATATTAAGCCTTTCTTGCAAGCCAATAAGGGTAAATGGATTAAATACACCCGCAATATTTCAAAGGCATTGCTGGGTAAAGGTATCTTAATGCCGATTGTGGCAACAAAAGATTACACGGTGGTCAATGGTATTGGTCGCCTGCAAATGCTGGCAGAAGAAGGCAAAGACAAGGTTGATGTAGTGTATATCACCCAAGATCAAGCTGCGCTGTCAGATGCTATGTTGAATTTATTGAGTATGGATTTTGACATCCATAATCGTTACGCGGATTTGTTGCGCTATAACTCATTTAGACGCAGCCGCCGCACCCGTGAAGATTTAGGCCGTGGTTTTGTTTTTGCCGTGATTGGCAGGAAGCCATCGCGCGAACTTGATTTGGGAGATCCCAAAGGCCGCGCAAAGTGGATTAAAACACATGGCGCCAGCGTTGTTGATTTTGGAGCTGGTCATATGACCGAAACTAATATCTTGCGTAATGCCGGTATTCACGTAAATGCGTTTGAACCTTACCGCTTAACCAGTGGTGAGGAAATCAACAAAGAAGAAAGTATCCGCGTTGCCAGAGCGTTCTTTGAAGATTTGGCTTCGGGCAAAGAATATAGCTCGGTGTTTATTGCATCTGTGCTGAATTCAATACCGTTTAAACAAGATCGTCAGGCGGTGGTGTGTATCTGTCATGCCCTATGTAATGAACGCACACGCCTTTACGCGGTTGCCAGTAGCAAAAAACAGGCAGATTGGCGATCAGCCAGTGGTGCAGAATATTTGAATAACAGTGACGGACGCACGATTGCATTCAAGCTAAATTATGAAGATGGTGTGCGCCTTGGCGAGATATCGTCAAAGCCAAAAATGCAGAAATTTCATGAACCTAGAGAGTTTTACCTACTATTCTCGGAGTTCTTTGCTAGAGTGAATATAAGCGAGGCGTGTAACAACGTGCAGGCTATAGCAGCCCAACCAAAACCGGTTGATCCTGCCAAGTTAGCGAAAGCCTTAGAGTTTGAATTTGACCTGCCTTATCCGGACGGAACAAACATGGGTTTGGTTGATGAAGCCAAAGCCGCCTTTACAAAAAGATTGGGTATTGAAATATGATTATATTGCTGGATTTGAATTATACGTTAGTTGGAAATAGTACCGAAAAGCGTAGCCCGTTCATCCGGCAAATTGATCATGAGGTTTACCGGCAATGGCTGGTGGATCTGGTTAAGCCGTACCATGTGATTTTAATGACGGCACGCCCTGCAAAATATTACGAACCCACGCTTGATAGCATCCGTGAAAAAACTGGCTGGATGCCTCAACAGGCATTTTTTAATGAATATAATTTGCCACCACCAGCCGCAAAAAGCCGGATGATGAAAGATTATGTGTTTAAAGATCATGGCGATGATCCAAAGAATTTCTTTGGTATTGAGAGCAATCCAAAGACGCGCAGCATGTATGCTAATCTCGGCATTGCATCTGCAAAAATTGAAAACAACGAAGTATGGGACAAGCTCCCACTGGAATAAAATCATGAAAATACCTACTGAATGGACTTTTAAGTCCTCTGATGTTGCAGAGGGCTTTGATAATCACGTGCGCGAACAATTACCTTGGTACGATCTGGTAACAGATGGATTAAGGCAGCTTGCGCGTCACTACATCCCACAAAATGGGCTGGTGTATGACATTGGTGCATCCACTGGCAATATGGGACGCGCTTTGAATGAAACACTTAAAGAACGCAACGCACGGCTAGTTGCCCTCGAAGAGAGCGAGGAAATGTGTGAACTGTATGATGCGCCTGGTGAATTAGTCAAAATTGATGCAATGGATTACAAATTCCAGCCTTTTGATCTTGGTATTTGCTTTTTGGTGTTGATGTTCTTTCCCGAAAATAAGCGGTGGGAATTTTTGCAAGAGCTTAAACAGCAAATCAAACCAGGCGGCGCATTAATCATTGTCGATAAATGCGAAGCACACACCGGATATTTAGCAACTGCTTTATGGCGCATTTCACTGGCTGGCAAAATCAAGGCCGGTGTAGATGCAGAAAGCATCATTGAAAAAGAAATTAGTTTATGTGGCATTCAACGCCCCATTGACCCCAAGCTATTGGGCGATGATGCGATTGAATGGTTTCGTTTTGGCGACTTCGCCGGTTGGATTATCACCCGATAATTCACGTTCAAACCTCTTTTAGGAAAGAAATATCATGAGACTTCTCGCCGTTCTTACAGTGGCGATGCTGTGTGCCTGCACGCCACCACCAAAACCTGTGACTTCTGCAAACACCGATCTCTATCGGGTTCAATATGATGACTATGACATCCATGAAAGCCTTGGTTACTGCGACATGCAGTGCAAACCGGACATGGTGCTTTGCTATGAGCGCAAGAACGGTAAATGCCAACCTGTAATCAAAGCCAATGCACACAATCGTATTTGAAAAGCAAGATTAAGAAATGAAACATGGAATTAATAACACAGGCAGAATGGGCGCGTCGGCACGGATTTTCGCGCCAGTATGCCAACCAACTGGTGCAGGAAGGCATTATTCCCCTTGAGGACGGGAAAATTAACCCTGAAACAGCCGATTTAATCCTTGAGGCCATTAAAGACCCCAGCCAGCCAGAAAGACGTGCTAACGGCAAACCAAGCCAAAAAAGTCTTAGCAAGAATACGGATCTGCCAAAGCTCTTGCTGCAAACGCGGATTAAAAATGAAATTGAGCGCGGCAAAATTTTAGAAGCCCGTGCAAAGGCTGAAACCGGCGAATTGGTGAATGCCGAAGATGTGAAAAAAGCGGCCTTTACCAAGGCGCGGGTTATTCGTGATGGATTGTTAAACATTCCTGATCGTGTGGCATCCGTGCTGGCCTCCACCAATGATGAACAGCGCGTTCATGAGTTATTGAGCCAAGAAATCAGAATGGTTCTGGAGGAGTTGAGCCATGATGATTGATGCAAAAATTGTTTATGATACGGCCTTCAATGAAGGCTTAAAGCCCGATCCACTCCTGACTATTTCAGAATGGGCGGATCAATACCGTGTTCTATCAAAAACGGCTTCAAGTGAGCCTGGGCGATATCGGACAAACCGAACACCGCCTTTGAAAGAAATCATGGATTGTCTTTCACCGTATTCACCGGTGGAAGAAGTGGTGTTTAAAAAAGGCGCGCAGGTTGGCGCAACCGAATGTGGCAATAACTGGATTGGTTACGTTATTGATCAAAGCCCAGGTCCAGCTCTTGTGGTGCTGCCAACCGTTGAACTTGGCAAGCGTTGGTCAAAAGGACGTTTAACACCTTTGATCAATGATACGCCATGCTTGAAAGATAAAATTAAAGATCCGCGTTCACGCGATTCCGGCAACACGATACAGACGAAAGAGTTTGCCGATGGTACGGGTATCTTACAGATCACTGGCGCAAATTCCTCGGTGGGATTGCGATCTATGCCGGTTCGATACTTGTTTTTGGACGAAGTGGATGCGTACCCCTTGGATGTTGATGGCGAAGGTGATCCAACATCTTTGGCGGTACGCCGTACAAGTAACTTTACGCGGCGGAAAATCTTTAAGGTATCAACCCCCACCATTGAGGGATTGAGCCGCATTGATCGGGATTTTAAAAACTCTGATCAACGCTATTACCACGTGCCATGTCCGCACTGTAAGCAAAAGCAGGTGCTAAAATGGGAGCAAATTCGTTACGACAATAACGATCCCACAACCACCCGCTATATTTGTGAGCATTGTGACGGTGAAATTTATAATCACCAAAAGACATGGATGCTTGAAAATGGTGAATGGATTGCCGAAAGGCCGGAAGTCACCAAGATTGCAGGATTTCATCTATCCTCACTTTATAGCCCTGTTGGGTGGTTTAGCTGGGAAGATGCGGTTGAGCAATTCATTAAGGCCGATGATGACGAACGCCTGCTTAAGGTGTGGTATAACACGGTTCTTGGTGAAACATGGGCTGAAAAAGGTGATGCGCCAGATTGGGAACGCCTACATGATCGCGCGAGTGATTATAAGATCGGTACTGTTCCCGAAGGTGGATTATTCTTAACGGCTGGTCTTGATGTGCAGCGTGACCGCGTAGAAGTGGAAATCGTTGCATGGGGCTTAAACAAACAAAGCTGGTCTGTGGATTACCGTATTTTTTACGGTGATGTATCAGATAAGGATTTTCGTGAACGGGTTTACACCGACATCATGGAAACCCCTTATGAACATGCCTGCGGCGTGAATTTAAATGTTTTGATGCTGGCGATTGACTCCGGTTATGCCACCCAAGACATTTATAATTGGGTGCGTACAAAACCCATGTCACGGTGTATGGCGATCAAAGGGCAAGAACGCGCCAGTGTTCCCCTTGGTACACCAAGTAAGGTCGATATCACCATTCGCGGTAAAAAGCTGCGGCATGGTGCGCGTGTATGGCCTGTTGGTGTGTCGCTATTGAAATCAGAGCTATATCACAGGCTCAAAGCTACTCGTAACGAAGATGACAGCTATCCTGATGGATTTTGTCACTTCCCTAAATACGATACCGAGTTTTTCAAACAACTCTGTGCGGAGCAGCTCGTCACCAAAGTTGTGAAGGGTTATCCAAAACCAGAATGGCAAAAAACACGAGATCGTAACGAAGCCCTTGATTGCCGGATATATGCCAGAGCCGCAGCGATTGCGCTTGGGGCTGATAGATGGAGTGATCGCAAATGGCAAAAAATGGCTGAAAACCTATCATTACCCGATGACAACCCACCGGATGATGATGGATCCACGCCACCACCAGAACAACCGAAACCTAACAAGTCGATAACCCGCAAAACACGCAGGCGGAAATCGACAAGTTCAATGATGGGGTAAGCCATGTCTTTTACGCAGGATGATTTAGACAATCTGAATGAAGCGATTGCCAAGCTGGTTGCTGGTGAGCGTGTTGTTCGGGTGGAGCATGAAGGTCACTCCGTTAAATACGGTGAAACAGATCTGAATGATTTAATTTCCCTGCGTGATCGGATGAGCGCAGAACTGAAAGGCAAATCAAAAAAACGCCGAATTCAAATTATCTCAAACAAAGGGACATGCTGATATGGCGTTACTTAAAACAGTGAAAAAGATTGCCTCACGCATGAAAAAGCAAAGCCGAAAAATATTCGGTTCTGCTTGGGATGCTGCCGGTAGCGGTAAAAGGTTTAAAAATTGGTGGCCTAGTAGTGAGTCTGTAAATAGCTTGCTGGCTGCAAATTTAACCACTTTACGCAGCCGATCACGAAATGAGGTGCGCAATAATCCGGTTGCCAGCAATGCGATTGAATCCATTGTGGTGAATTGTATTGGTTCGGGTATTAAGCCCCAGTCCAAAGCCCCTGATAGCGAATTTAAAGAGACATTGCAGGAATTATGGCTGGAATGGAAAGATGAAGCCGATATTACAGGCACATGTGATTTTTACGGTCTTCAAGCGTTAGCTTGCCAATCAATGCTTGAAGGTGGTGAATGTTTTATCAGGATGCGTGTGCGCCCCAATAAAGGGCTGGTTGTGCCTTTACAACTGCAAGCCCTTGAAAGTGAGCATTTGAATGACACGCTGAATGAGCGCAGATCAAACGGCAATATTATAAAAAGCGGTATTGAATTTAACCGCGACAATGAACGTATTGCTTACCACTTTTATCGTGAACACCCAGGCGAAAGCTCTGTCTTTTCCAACGGTGAGACATTGAGAGTGCCGGCAAGCGAAGTATTGCATATTTATAAGCCGCTTCGCATTGGTCAAATACGCGGTGTGCCTTGGCTTTCAAAGGTATTGGTTAAACTCTATGAGCTTGATCAATATGATGATGCGGAATTGGTAAGAAAGAAAACGGCTGCATTATTTGCGGCCTTTATTACGCGCCTTGATCCTGATGCCAATATGATGGGTGAAGATGATGCTGACGAAGATGGTTTGGCACTTGCAGAACTTGAGCCTGGAACGGTTCAACTGCTAGAGCCTGGGGAAGATATCAAATTTTCTTCACCTTCGGATGTGGGATCCTCCTATGAAACCTTTATGCGCCAGCAATTACGCTTTGTCGCTATTGGTATGGGGATCACATATGAGCAATTAACCGGCGATTTAACCGGTGTAAATTATTCATCTATCCGTGCCGGTTTGATCGAGTTTCGGCGCAGATGTGAAATGCTGCAACGGCATACGATGATTTTTCAGCTATGCCGCCCTGTTTGGAATAAATGGCTACAACTGGCTTTATTGTCCGGTGAGCTTTCAATACCGGAAGAAACTAGAAAGTATCGCTCGGTAAAATGGATTCCGCAGGGCTTTGAATGGGTTGATCCATTGAAAGACCAGCAAGCCGATCAAATGGCTGTGAAAAATGGCTTCAAAAGCCGTTCACAGGTGGTTTCAGAACGTGGTTTTGATTCCGAAGAAATTGATCGTGAAATCAGCGCAGATAACACCCGCGCCGATAATTTGGGGCTGAAATACGATTCAGACCCGCGCCCAATAAAAAATACTTAACCTTCAAAGGATAAATCAGATGGATATTACCCACCCATTCAGTGGCCTGATTGCAGGTCGCCCGATGATGCTTGAGCGAAAAGCATTTGATTGTCTGGCGGTGTTGAGCCAACAAGCTGTTTCAGAACGGCAGTTGCTTCATCCAAAACCACCAGATGATGACAAGCCCTATAGCGCATATCTCGGTATCGCAGTGATACCGGTGCATGGTGCGTTAAGCAAACGGGCTGGATTTTTCGATGCCTTCTTTGGCCTCACAAGTTACGAAGTGCTGGAGCAAACACTAGAAAGTGCGCTGCATGATCCTGATATCTCCGGCATTCTTCTCGATATCGATAGCCCAGGCGGTGAAGTGTCTGGGTTATTTGATTTAGCTGATTTCATTTACGCATCGCGCGAGATCAAGCCGATCTGGGCGTGTGCAAATGATGACGCTTATTCAGCCGCTTATGCAATAGCGTCATCGGCTGAAAAGATTTTTGTCACTAGAACCGGTGGTGTGGGCAGTATTGGCGTTATTGCCACGCACATAGACCAATCGTCTTTCGATGAGAAGTTGGGGGTGAAGTACACCACCATTTTTGCTGGTGACAGAAAGAATGACTTTACCCCACACGCCGAACTGACAAACGAAGCCTCCAAGCTTTTGCAAAAGGAAGTTGATCGATTGTACGGGCTGTTTACCAGCCTCGTATCACGCAATCGTGGGCTTTCTGATGCGCAAGTCAGAAACACCGAAGCGGGTTTGTTCTTCGGTGAAAATGCCCTGAGTGCTGGGTTGGCAGATCAAATTATGACCCTGCCAGATGCGCTCGAACTTATGACCCTTGAACTACAACCCAAACCAAAGAGGACTATTATGACAGACCCTAACACACAAACTCAAAACCAAGCTCCACAAGCAAGTGCAGAAGTTGAAGCCCCTGAAACACAGGAGCAAGAAACAGAGCAAGTAACGGAAACTGAAAGCCAGCCTGAACAAACAGATGGTGGTGATGAAAGCGTTACTGAAACACCTGCGGCAGAAGAAGCTCCGGCTGAATCCGAAGAAGCTGGTGAAACCGAAGGTGAAGCATCTGATGAAGATGATGTGGAAGCCAAGGTACGCAATAGCGTAAAGGCTGAAATTGCAGAGCTTTCAAAAGCCTGTGACGTTGCCGGTATGCCTGAAAAACTCGGTGAATTTATCGAGAAAGGTTATTCCGCAGAACAAGCCAAAGACGAATTGATGAAGCTCATGGCGAATAGCGATGAGAAAACAGAAATTCATTCACAAACAACCCCCGCAGCTTCCGCAGAAAACGAGCAAAACCCTGTTGTTGAAACAGCTAAAGCCCGTGCAGAAGCAGCACAGCAGTAAATCATAGGAGATAAATTGTTATGCCTACAATCGAAGAACAAAACCGATTGGGTGATGTCCTCAAATATGAGGCCGATAACCTGTATTCGCGTGATGAGGCAACAGTTGCCAGTGGTCAAAATTTGGCCATTGGTACAGTTGTCGGCGTTGTTACATCAAGCGGCAAAATTGTTGCCCTTGATCCAACAGCCAGTGATGGCAGCGAGGTCGCTACCGGTGTTTTAGGTCAAGATATCGATACGGTATCTGGCGATAAAACAAGCTGGGTCGTTGCCCGTCACGCAACCGTATCAGAAGATGGGCTTGTATGGCCTGACGGTATTACCGCCGGTCAGTTGGCAATCGCCATAGCTCAACTGAAATCAATTGGAATTTTAGTAAGAAAAGGAGCTTAAACCATGCCAATGAATAACCCATTTGATAACGCTGCCTTTAACATGGCATCGTTGACCGAAAGCATTAATATTCTGCCTAACCAGTATGGGCGTTTATCATCTCTTGGTCTGTTTCGCAGTCGTCCTGTCCGCACCCGAAATATTACTATTGAGGAAAACAACGGGATTTTAAACCTGTTACCAACACAAGTGCCTGGTACGCCTGGTAGTGTTGGTGCGCGTGGAAAACGCAAGCTTCGCAGCTTTGTTATTCCGCATATTCCACATGATGATGTGGTTTTGCCGGAAGAAGTACAAGGCATCCGTGCTTTTGGTTCTGAAAATGAGCTGCAAGCACTAACGGATGTGATCACCGATCACCTGCAAGACATGCGTGACAAACATGCAATTACACTGGAACACCTTCGTATTGGTGCGATCAAGGGATCTATCCTTGATGCGGACGGTTCGGAGCTGGTGAATTTGTATGATGAATTTGAAATCGCTCCTAAAACGGTAGATTTTGAATTGGATGATCCAGACACCGATGTCAAAAAGAAGTGTCTAACAGTTAAACGCCATATTGAAAAAAGCCTTCGCGGTGAAGTTATGCGCACAATTCATGCGCTGGTTAGCCCTGAATTTTTTGATGCTTTAACTGGACATGCCAAGGTGAAAGAAGCGTATGAGCGTTGGCAAGAAGGTCGTGCATTACGTGATGATTTGCGTGATGGCTTCACATTCGGCGGTATTACCTTTGAGGAATACAATGCCGAAGCCAGTGATCCTGATGGAAACGTAAGACGTTTCATTGCGCAGGATGAAGGTCACTGCTTCCCAATGGGAACGCTTAACACCTTCCGCACATACTTTGCACCAGCCGACTTTAACGAAACCGTGAATACTCTTGGTCGTGAAATATATGCCAAGCAGGAATCACGTAAGTTTGAGCGCGGTACGGATCTACACACGCAATCTAACCCATTGCCATTGTGTTTGCGTCCGGCTGTTTTGGTTAAAATCAAAACTTCATAAAGCAGGTGAACTATGGATAGTCGTGAAACTCTCGCAACTGCCATCGATCATGTGTTTGAGCATCTTGGCGTTGATGCTGTTTTTTCGCGTGAGGGAGCGTTCAGCATTTCTCTTACAGTTCTGAAATCTGCTGCCGATACTGAATATGAATTTAGTGACGGTACTCTGGTTGGCAATATAGCCAAGTTTGAGATGCGGATTTCAGACATTGAGGATGCTGGTCGCCCCCTCCCGAATGATCTCATCACCGTTGATGATGTGAAATACAAAATCTACGCCGAACCGCTTCGTAATATGGAGCGCGGCACATGGGATGTTGAGGGATTGCTGCAAAAATGAGTGTTTTTACGATAGATGTCATAGATCAAGGCGTTATCAGTGATTTTATTCTGCGCCAAAATGTTGCTCAAAAGCACACAGAAATGGCGGCATATCGTGCGTTAAATAAAACTGCACGGTGGCTGCGCACTAAAACTGTGCGCTCTATCAGTCAACAAACTGGATTGCAGCAAAAACTCATTCGTGAACGCTTGCAAATGTTAAGTGCTAGTCGAAGGCAGTTAAAAGCGCATTTGATATCGAAAGATTCTTATATTCCGGCTCATAAGCTGGGGCGTTTGAAACAAACTGCTACCGGCGCACAGGCTGGAAAATTTCATTATGAAGGCGCATTTGTAGCAGAAATGCCTTCAACCGGTCATGCCAGTATCTTTAAGCGAAAGCGTAAAAGCCGCCTGCCTATTCGTCAGATGGGCTTTTATTTTGGCGGTATTACAGGCCGGACATGGGAAGAAGATGTGCTTGATAAGCAAATTAGTGAGCGTTTTGAGCATTTTTTTCAACACGAATTGAATTTTTTACTGAGCAAACAACGATGAGCATTTTAACGGATTTACATCATGCGATTGTGAATGAACTCACAACCAAGATTGAAGGCATAGAAACCTCCGGTTTTTATCCGAAAATCAGGGGTGAAATCACAGCACCAGCCATATTTGTTGATATGGTTTCGCTTGAGCCTGGACAAGACCCTGGCACAGGTGAAGTGGCATATATCGCAAGATTTGAAGCCCGTTTTATGGTCGGGACAAGCGATGAGGCAAATTTACAAGTGCGTGAACTTGCCGCCGAGGGTGGCAGGATCATCTATAAAAACAGCTTTGGCCTGAATGTGAAGGCCGCAGAATTATTATCTGTCGGCAATGATGGCTTTAATCCTGAACTCGATGCTTACGAAGTTTGGATTGTTGAATGGGAGCATGAGCTACATTTGGGTGAATCCATTTGGACAAATGACGGTGTATGCCCTGAAAAAATCTATGTCGGCTTCGCTCCGTGCATTGGTGCTGCATATGAAGATGAATATGTGCTGGTGAAAGAAAAGCCAGAAGTAACAGTGCCGGAGGATGGCACATGATGGAAGATAGCTATGCAATTACGGAGTTAGATCGGCGTGTTTCTAATCTTATACAAATTGGTACGATTACTGAGGCAGATTATGCGCAAGCGAAAGTAAAAGTAAAAATTGGCGATATCATAACGCATTGGCTGCCGTGGATTACCCCACGCGCCCATGACAACAAAACATGGTGGACACCGGAAGTTAAGGAGCAAGTGATTGTGCTGGCGCCATCCGGTGAATTGATGCAAGCCGTGGTGCTGCCTGCAATTTACAGCGCAGAATATGCCGCACCGGATGATAACGCTGATATTCACAAGACCGTCTATAAAGATGGAACGCTTTTGCAGTATGACCGCGCCAATCATGTGTTGACCACAAACGTTAATCCGGCAGGACGTATTGAAATGATAATTGGCGCATCAAAGATCACGATGACAGATGAAATGATCCGGCTGGAAAATGGCGGCTCATCATTAGTGATTACCACAGATGGTATTGGTGCAAACGCCGGAAGGATTGATTTGAACTAGGAGAATGTTATGCCAGCAGTTACCCGCCTGGGCGATAATTGCGCAGGTCACGGTTGCTGGCCTCCGCGCCCTAATAACCAAGCAAGCCCGAATGTGTTTGTAAATGGAATAGCCGTTCATCGCCAAGGCGATGGATGGGCTGTGCATTGTTGCGGCCCATCATGTCATGCCGGAAATTTAGCAACGGGATCATCAACCGTTTACGTGAACGGCAAACAATGTGGTCGCATTGGCGATCCTGTGAATTGCGGGTCAACCGTAGCAGAAGGAAGTCCAAACGTATTCGCGGGTGGATAGAGGAAATTTTAAACCAAAACTAAGGAGAAAGACCATGAGCCATGAGTTATTAATCAGCGGCTTTATTGCTGTGATCGTGTTGATTGCGGTGATTTGCATTTTTGAGTTATTTCGCGCGAAAGCAGCTTTGAACGACACAATAAAAGAGCTTCATAAGCTGAATAATATTGCCAAAAGCCGAGGAAAAACGATTGAAACATTAAAGATTGCATTAGGTCATGCCACCAAAGGCAAGTGCCGGCATCCTGAAAAAGGCTTTTTTATCGGTAAAGAAGAGTTTTATGCCTATTTCGGCTTAAAGGAGTAAAGCCATGCACGGGATGAACAAGCGCACCGGACAGCCGCTTGAAGGTATGGCGCATTTAAAACAGTCCATCATTGATATTTTAACTACTCCGATTGGAACACGGGTGATGCGCCGTGAATATGGATCACGGCTTTATCAATTAGTTGATAATCCTACCGATGATGAATTTGCTATTGAACTGTATGCGGCAACCGCCGAAGCATTGGAAAAATGGGAGCCGCGTTTTCGTCTTGAGCAAGTACAAATAAGTGAAATCTCCCCAGGCAAGGTCACGCTGTTTTTAAGTGGCGTGTACCTTCCTAACGGTGAGCCAATAAAATTAGATGGAATAATCATATGACTGTAAATCTATCAGATTTAGCACCGCCAGATATCATTGAGACGCTCGATTATGAAGAGATTTTGGAGCGCATGAAGCAAGATTTGATTGCGCGTGATCCAGAATTTATTCATTTGCTTGAATCTGATCCGGCTATGAAGGTGATGGAAGTTGCAGCATGGCGTGAGCTGGTTATCCGCCAACGTGTAAATGATGGCACACGTGCAAACTTATTAGCCTTTGCCGGTGGTAATGATCTTGAGCATTTGGCGGCGTTTTATGATGTTGTGCGTTTACCGAATGAAGATGACCTTGCATTACGCAGGCGTATTCAGGAAAAGATTACTGGATGGTCAACTGCTGGAAGTCGCGCCCATTATCGCTTTCATGCACTCTCATCTGATGTGAGAGTGCGCGATGCTAGAGCTGATAGCCCTGAACCTGGGCGGGTGCGTGTTTCTGTTTTATCCAGTGAAGGCAGCGGCTTTCCGTCAGATGAACTTTTACAGGCTGTGCGTGATCGTGTGGCTTCGGAAGAAGTCAGAGTTTTAACCGATACCGTTGAGGTAGTAGCTTGTGGCGTAATCTATGTGGATGTGATCGCAAATATCTATCTGTATCCTGAAACCCAAGTGCAGTTGATGGATACAATACGCGCCAAGTTTTTAGAAGATTTTGACACAACACGCGGCCTTGGTTGGGATTTAACACGATCATGGATTATCGCGCATATGTTTTTGGAAGGTGTTCAACGTGTAGAACTTGAAAGCCCAATGGAAAATATCATTGCTGATGAAAACGCATGTGTCGCCCTAAACAGTTTAACCATTAATTTAGCAGGACGAGACAGGTAATGAGCCTTCTACCGCCAAACATAACGCCAGAAGAACGGGCTATAGTCGAAGCGATTAAATACCCGATAGATCCCAGCGTTATGCGTGGCTTCAAATTTGAGCCGCCAGATCCGTTTCTGGCATATCTGATTTGGGAATATGGTCTTGGTGAATTACTACGTTGGTTGCCCGATCCACGCCGCGCTATCCGTGAAGGTGTGCAATGGCAGCGTATTCGCGGTACACCACGATCATTGAAAATTGCGCTTGGCTGGGCTGGTTTACAGGATGTCTTCATTGAAGAAGAACCACCAGGCGAACACTTTTCTGAATTTCAGGTAGGTGCTGGGCCGGATGTGCCTAATGATTTGTTTGTGGAAGCCGTTATTGAGCTTGCCAGATTATCAGCACCTATCAGGTCGCGCCTAACACGAATGTATAATGACCGGTATGATATTCGCCGGTTCATTTTAGATAGCAGTGATTGGGGTGATATGCTCTCGGATTATTCCGGTTGCCGCATAACACCTGATGGTCCAGTGCTATCATTCGGGCGTTATAACGGCTTTTATTTGCAAGCTCCCCCGTGGGAATTGCGAAGCAAGCATTGTCATGAATCTCATATCAATGCGATTGTGCTTGATACATATCGTTTAGATCAGGTGGATTTAAGCGAAAGCGATTGGCATGTCCTTAACCACAAAGCTGGCTTTGGGCGTATCTACAGTATTTGGAATGATGTCGGTATTGTGCTGGGCTTGCCTGGCATGATCCCCGAACCAAAGTTCTGTAAGGCGCAAATCGTTTTATCGGATAGCTGGGTTTTAGGTGATATTAACGCCTGTTTCCCGCGCAACCGTGTTGAAGAAGAAGGTCGTGCTGCCATATTGGATGAAAGTGTTTTATCTGATGAAATCTGGCGGCTTGAATATGTGCCGGAAAATGAGCGTTTTTATGGTGATTACGCTTATGACGGTGCGCAATATAATAATATTGAAAGCCTGTTAAGCCGAACTGATATTGATCATATTTATAGATATGACGAAAATAGTAATCGTTGGCCTGATTTATCAGAGGGTCGCTTTATTGCGCCCTCACCAATACCGAGCATTCATAAAGAAGCCTTTTATGATGCGCAGTATAAGTTTTTAAATGACTGGCATGATTTTCAGCATTTGGATCGCCCTTGGACGATTACAAAGAACATTATCCAGCCTGTTTTGGATCGCTGGCTGTTTGGTTTCAATGAAGCCTATACAAATCAGTACGTCCATAAAGGAGCTGGTTTAAGTGAGTATATCTTATCGGCATTGCGTGATGCTTCGGATTATCAAACTGATCCGATAACAAAGCGTGATCGATATGATACGGTTGATTATCATGGTGGTGATCACTGGCATGACTTTAGCCATTTAGATCGTGCATGGTCTGATAAAAACCACATCATGTTCAAAACACTTGATCGTGATCGTGCTGCTGAACATAGCTTTCATGGTGGATATGAGCCTCATGCTCCAATCCTATTGAAAGATATTTTTGGATCATCGCCTAGTGAGGCCGAAACCAATCAAGGCCATTCACTTCGTGAGCGCGGTCAATTTGGTGAAAGTGATTACGATACGGCGAGTGGCTGGCATGGTCATAGGCATTTAAAAGAGCCTTGGTCAAAAGATGGAAATATTATTTCTCCATTATTTGATCGCTCGCGTTCTAGCCTATCTGCCGTTATAGGCGGTCAAGATGCACATCGTGGTCATGGATTAAGTGAATATCTGTTAGAGGCGTTGCGCCATGATACGGGCATTCAGGATGATCCATTGATGCAGAGAAACCGGCTTGCCGGAAGAACTGAATATCACGCATCCGGCTTATGGCATGATCACGCACATTTAAACAGGCCGTGGTCTGATAATGAACATGTGATATCGAATGCGATTGATCATGAATGGTGGTTTGCTTCTGATCCATTTGGTGATCAGGAAGCTCATAAGAGCTTGGGCTTTAGCGAATATGTTCTGGAAACGCTGTGTGAAAATACAGATACCCAAAACGATGCCATGAAAATGCGCGGTCAAATTGGCGAAAGCTATTATAGCGGAGCTGATGGCTGGCATTCCTACAAACACCAAAACCGTCCGTGGAATAATCAGGAGTCCATCACAGATTGGGCTGCTGTTAGGCAAGTACGGAACGGATCACCGCAAGCATTGGTGGATCAAGTTATTCATGATCCATTTGGTGAAAGTGACCGCTATGCAATGGCTATCAGTGATATGTCAGACGCATACACACCCATTGGTGAACGTGAATTGCTGGGGAGCGAAACAGCCTATCCCGATATAGGCTGGCACGGTTATCAGCACTTAAACAAGTCTTGGAATGCTTCACCGGCG
>JBCDCD010000010.1:0-15730 GCA_039182445.1 Pseudomonadota bacterium
ATCCTTTTGCTTGATCTGCATATGCTTGAGAAACAGCGCCTGCTATCTGTTCGTCAGTAACGCCTCGACCTTTCATCACAGCTTTGATAGCTCCGGTGGGATTAGCATGATCTATTCCAACAAATTGTGCAGCTAAACCTGCTAAAACTTTTTCTGGTGTCTTTTCCATCACTCAACCTCCACCAACACATCGGTCCAAAGATCTTCTGGCGGTAACTCCGGCGACTCTTGGGCGAACTCGGCCGCCTCTTTGATGCGTGCTTTAATCTCTTTATCAATTTTCTTCAGATCATCTTCGGAAACTTCTTTGGTCTCCAAGATCAATGATTTCAATTTCGCGATCGGATCATTCTCTTTTTGCAGATCCACTTCGTCTTTCGTCCGGTATTTCGCCGGATCAGACATGGAATGCCCACGATAACGATACGTCATCACTTCCAAGATGTAAGGCCCATTCCCATCACGAATATAATCAAGCGCCTGACGCGCCGCGGCCTGCACCGCAAACACATCCATGCCATCCACTTGTTCACCCGGAATGCCGTAACCTTGTCCCCGCGCATAAAGCTGTCCCGCCGCATGACGCGCCGCGGATGTTCCCATCCCGTAACGGTTATTCTCAATCACATAGAGGCACGGTAATTTCCAAAGCGCGGCCATGTTGTAACATTCCGCGACCTGTCCCTGGTTTGCTGCACCATCCCCCATATAAGAAACGGCCACACCGCCATCTTCTTTATAGTGATGCGCAAAAGCGAGGCCTGTACCAATTGCGGTCGATGCACCGACAATACCGTGTCCGCCAAAGAATCCTTTTTCCTGGCTAAACATATGCATTGAGCCACCCTTACCACGGGAGTAACCCCCTTCGCGTCCAGTTAGCTCGGCCATCACACCTTTCGGGTCCATGCCTTGTGCCAACATATGACCATGGTCACGATAGGTCGTGACCACCGTGTCTTGTTCTAACTGCACAGATTGAATACCGGTAACCACCGCCTCTTGCCCAATATATAAGTGGCAAAAACCACCAATCAGCCCCATCCCATAAAGCTGCCCCGCCTTTTCTTCAAAGCGACGAATAAGCAGCATGTCATGATACAGCTCTTTCATTTCTTCCAGAGTTGGATCCGGCATTGTGTTGGAAACGGTCTTCAGGTTCGGTTTCTTTTTCGTTTTGGAAGAACTCAAAATACACTCCTCTATCTTGTCTCGCCCCTTTCAGGAGGCCATCAAAAATAATGCTCTTTTCTAGACATTTCCCCAAGCGGAATCTAGAAAAAATCACAATATTTTCTCTAAAAAACAGGTTGATTTTGATAAGTTATTGTAATGAAATAGAAAATTAATGTCGCTATGAGCGATCTTGTAGCAAAATATATTCTTCTTTGCTGGTGTAACCAAGCGTATCACGAATCCGCTCTTCCAAAAGATCACGATCAATCGACCCCGGACGCATCATCACCACCTTCTTATGAATGGCTTCACGCTCGGCCACCAAGGCCTCAAGCTCGGTCTCGGTTTTCGCAATTTCATATTCAAGGGTTTTTAATTTAAAATAACCGCGCGGTCCCGCGATTAAGTGATACGAGAAATAAAGCGTGAGCGATAAACAAATAATAGCAACCATGTTGCGTTTCAGTTTCTCGCCACTCTCAAGGATCTTTCTCATACCCTTATAGAATCAAAAACGAATCACCCTGTCAACAGAGAAAATACAATGGATTCAATGACTTAATGAGTACGTAACGAGAACAAACACGCTAAGTGATTCGAATGATTCAATAAATTTTTTGACGATTTTTAGCGCTTATACTCAGCAGGTGGGCTACCCCACCCAATTTCAGCATCCCATCGCTTTTTTGTGTAACCATGACTGCGAACCGCAACGCCAGGCCTATTCCGAGCGAGCATGTCATCGTTCTCTTGTGCTTTAAGCTTTTGGATCATTTCACTCGTTAATGTCTTGCCGCCAAAGTCTCTGGCAAGAGCATCTAAATTAGTTCCTTTTACAAGATCAGGCCTTGCTTCAAAACCTCCATCTGCAGTCCACATAGTAGAAGCCACTTTTGGAAGACCAGCACCGGCTCCAGCCTTGAGTCCACGCAAGACAGAATCTCTTAACTCTCGCTCACGCAATTTTGAATAATCGATTTGGTTTCCAGACATAACTATCCTCCCAATAATAAAAACTATGAAAAGAGGTTAAGCGTTATGAAAAGAAAGTCAAGCTGCTTTTTTCATTGCTGGCTTTTGACGCTTTCCATCGCGCTGAAACTTCGCACCATTATATTGCGCTGCATCCTGAAGCTCTTCTTCAATGCGGAGCAACTGATTGTATTTCGCGGTACGATCAGAACGCGACAGCGATCCGGTTTTGATCTGCCCACAATTCGTGCCCACGGCCAAATCGGCAATAATCGCATCTTCAGTCTCGCCACTACGGTGTGACATCACAATGCCAAAGCCGGCGCGTTTTGCCATTTCAATCGCCTCCAATGTTTCGCTTAAACTACCGATCTGATTGACCTTAATCAAAATCGCATTGGCGGCTTTCATCTCGATACCTTTTGCGAGACGTTCGGAATTGGTTACAAATAAATCATCGCCCACCAATTGCACCTCATCGCCAATCGCTTCAGTCAGCTTCACCCAACCGTCCCAATCATCTTCATCCAACGCATCTTCGATCGAAACGATCGGATATTTCGCACAAAGGTCTTGGTAAAACGCAATCATATCATCCGAGCTCAATGGCTTCTCTGCCCCGCTCATGTGATATTGGCTGTTGCGGTAAAATTCTGTCGCGGCACAATCAAGTGCGATGACCACATCGCGCCCTGGCTTGTATCCCGCGGCCGAGATAGCATTCATGATAAAATCAAGCGCTTCATCCGCATCCTTGATGTTCGGCGCGAAGCCACCCTCATCCCCGACATTGGTGTTGTGTCCGGCTTTCTTTAATTCACTTTTGAGCGCATGGAAAACTTCCGCGCCACAACGCAGCCCTTCGGCGAAGCTGTCCGCGCCAACCGGCATGATCATGAATTCTTGAATATCAATCGGGTTATCCGCATGCGCGCCGCCATTAATGATGTTCATCATCGGCACCGGCAATTCATGGGCAAACGGCCCACCGAGATAACGATAAAGCGGCACATCCAATTCCTGCGCCACCGCCCGTGCCATCGCGAGAGAGACGCCTAAGATCGCATTCGCGCCAAGCTTGCCTTTATTCTCTGTGCCATCCAACGTGCGCATCAGATTGTCCAAATGTAATTGCTCTTCCGGATCAGCTCCCAACAGCGCATCAAAGATTGTCGTGTTCACATTATGAACGGCTTTTTCAACGCCATTGCCGCCCCATTTCTTTTTATCGCCATCGCGCAGCTCAACCGCTTCATAGGCTCCTGTTGACGCTCCACTTGGCACCGCCGCGCGGCCGCGCGCGCCGCTCTCAAGCACCACATCCACCTCCACGGTCGGATTGCCTCGGCTGTCTAAAATTTGTCTCGCGATAATATCGATAATGGCTGTCATTGTTTTTCCTTTGCTAAATCTACTATTGCATTTGTGATTGGTAATGATGGGTTTTTACAATTATTATTTTCTCTTAAAGTTGACTGAATTGCTGCTTTTATAACACTTTCTTTAAATCCTATTTCTTCGTCCCATCTTTTTTCGAAAACTTTAATTTTTTCTGGCCTTGTACCACTCAAAAATTGTGTTTTAAAAAATTCTTCAATTTTTGGATACTCAGGTGATTTAGATAACTCAGAATACTGGTTATTAGCATGATTAGTAAACATTCCTTCTGGGCAATCTTTATCTCCTGTTGAAGGATTACCTAAACTACCTACCAATTCTTTTAATTCTGGTGAAATTTGACAATTATTTTGAGCCCGATGAATATGCTCAAAGTAAGCTAAGGTTAGTTTCTCTCTATTTTCCTCTTCGATGAAGCCTTTTTTAATAGAATCATTCAGAAAGTCATCAAGCTCACCTTTGAAAGGGTTAGTATCTAGATTGCTATATATATCATTTACCTTCTTCGAAACGGCAAAATCATCACACGATGTATCTATCCAATAATGATATCCATACTTAATCCCCGTGAACGCCAATACGCTGAAAAAAACAAATAGGAAATTTTTCATCTTATGCGATTTCTACCAAATCCATGGACTTCACAAGGTCATCAACGGCTTTGGCTTGTGTTAAAAATTCTTCTAATTTGTTGAACGGAATGGCGGACGGCCCATCACATTTTGCTTTGTCCGGGTCTTCATAAGCTTCGATAAATAATCCCGCCAACCCAATCGCCATCACGGCACGGGTGAGATCCGGCACCAACGCTCGACGTCCGCCCGATGCTTCACTACCCGGCAAGCGCATTTGAGAGGCATGCACTGTATCACAAATAATCGGTGTATCATTCGATACGTCTTTCATCACACCAAACGCCATCGGATCGACGACAAGATTATCATAGCCAAGCGCATGACCGCGCTCACAAATAATTGTTTGCTCATTGCCGCATTCGGCAAATTTATCGACGATGTTCCCGATCTGATAGGGCGACATATATTGCGGCTTCTTGATATTAATCACCGCGTCTGTATCCGCCATGGCTTTCACCAAATCAGTCTGCCGCGCCAAAAACGCCGGGATTTGAATCACATCGACGACATCAGCGACAGGCTGGCATTGGTCAATCTCGTGTACATCGGTAATCACGGGTACGTTATCAAATTCAGCCTTCACCTTTTGGAAGATGCGCATCCCTTCTTCCATGCCGACACCGCGATAGCTATGGATGCTGGAACGGTTCGCCTTATCAAAGCTTGCCTTAAAAATGAACGGAATACCGAGCTTGTCGGTGATGGTTTTATAGACCTCCACCGCTTTGAGCGTTATGTCTTCATTTTCCAAGACATTCAGCCCCCCGAAAAGGACAAAAGGCTTATCATTCGCGCATTGGATATTTTGAATCGAGACAGTTTTCATAGGCAATGTTTTACAAGGCATTGATAATCAACGCAAAGTATATTTTTTACTTGATTTATTGCCATAATATTTGATAGGTTGCCGCTTTAATTAAAAGAGGTGTGTTATGGCCAGACCAAAAAATCAAATTGCTAAAGAAACAGTATTAGGTGTTTTTCAACATTTTGGAAGACAGCCAGATGACGTAAAGCGTCCTTTCATGAAATCTGCCGGATTAAAAGTTAGTGATATGAGATCAGCAGCAACCTCAGGTTGCTTACCTGCAAAATCTGGTTGGAAGAAAATCATTACTGCTGCAAAAGCCAACGGCTGGGAAGGCCCATAAACCAACCAGGTCAAATTTCAAGACTAATTAGTTTTTCACAAAGTAGTTATTTTGCTTTGCTTCTTGTACAAATCTTTTCATATTCTCTCTAGAAGTATACCTTAACATTGTATTGTTTTGTCTTTTAATTTCGTCGATATCATTGGATTTTAATAAAGCCATCTCGTTAGATGGGGCTTGACCATCTAAACAATAATAATTTTTCTTCCTGACAATTTTAGACTCAGATAATTTTGAATAATAGTTTATTGGGCCATTAAATACTATTCCATCATACTCATTACTTAAGAAATAATTTTTTGACATACAATCTTCTTCAAGAAAATATATATAATTCATACTATTAAAACTAACCGTGCTACAAGATATGGTAAAAAACACCAAAAGTATTAAAGCGTATCTTGTCATAGAAGCAGCCTTTCTTTTTCTTTAAACCAACCGACTCTGGTTAATCGCGGCTTCGATAAAGCTGACAAACAGCGGATGCGGGTCAAACGGCTTAGATTTGAGCTCCGGGTGATATTGCACCCCGATAAACCACGGATGGTCATCCCGTTCACAAATCTCGGGCAAAAACCCATCAGGAGATGTCCCAGACATTTTAAAACCTGCCGCTTCGAGCTTATCTTTATAATTAATATTCACTTCATAACGGTGACGATGACGTTCGGAAATTTCCGTGCCGCCATAAATCTGTGCCACTTTTGATCCTTCTTTTAATGCCGCCGGATATGCTCCCAAGCGCATTGTGCCACCTAGATCATCGCCGACTGCGCGCTTTTCCACTTCATTGTCTCGCGACCATTCGGTCATCAGGCCAATAACATGCTCACCATCACCACTAAATTCCGTTGAGTTCGCCTTCTCAACACCGGCCAAATGACGCGCCGCTTCCAACACCGCCATCTGCAATCCGAAACAAATCCCGAAATACGGAATCTTTTTCTCGCGCGCATATTGTGCCGCTTTAATTTTGCCTTCCGCACCGCGTTCGCCAAAACCACCCGGCACAAGAATACCGTTCACCCCTTCTAAGTCGCGCGCAATATCATCATCATTTTTGTCAAACAAGGTCGCCTCGACAAATTTGATATTCACTTTCGATTTGTTGGCAATCCCGCCATGGGTAAGCGCCTCATTGAGTGATTTATAACTATCATTAAGGTTGGTGTATTTCCCAACCACCGCAATCGTCACTTCGCTTTCCGGGTTATGAATGCGGCGCACAATACGCTCCCACTCTTCCAGGTTTGGTTCCGGCGCATCGGTAATGCCAAACGCATCCATCACTTGTTCATCCAGACCCACTTCATGATATTTAAGCGGCACCTCATAAATTGATTTCGCGTCCAAGGCCGGTATCACCTTGTTCTCATCAATATTACAGAACAGCGCAATTTTTCTGAGCTCATCTTCTTCAATCTTACGATCCGCACGACAAAGCAAAATGCGCGGACGAATTCCAACGGCCATCAATTCCTTCACACTATGCTGTGTTGGTTTGGTTTTTAGCTCACCCGCCGCCGGAATGTAAGGCAGCAAGGTCACATGCAAGAACAACGCGCGCTCGCGCCCCATTTCATTGCCGAACTGTCGGATCGCTTCCAAGAAAGGCAAGGATTCAATATCGCCGACCGTGCCGCCAATTTCACACAACACAAAATCGGCCGTGCCATCTTTTTCACGAATAAAATCTTTAATCTCATCGGTGACATGTGGAATAACCTGCACCGTCGCACCAAGATAATCACCGCGCCGTTCTTTCGCCAACACTTCGGTATAAATCCGCCCAGTCGTCGTGTTGTCATTTTGACAGGCAGGATTGCCGGTAAAACGCTCATAATGGCCAAGGTCGAGGTCGGTTTCCGCGCCATCATCCGTCACGAACACTTCCCCATGTTGGAATGGGCTCATCGTACCAGGGTCAACATTCAAATACGGATCTAATTTGCAAAGACGCACTTTAAAGCCACGGGCTTGTAACAAGGCACCAAGGGCGGCGGCGCCGAGGCCCTTCCCTAATGAAGAAACCACGCCACCCGTAATAAATATAAACCTTGTCATCAAAAACTCTTGTAATTCTCTCACTTCGTTCGTTTTGCCTCAGGCGGGTAAACCCGCTACGGCCTCATAAAACAAACTCTGCCAGTGCCGTCTCGCCCTCGCGTTTACGCGCATGGCGACAACAGCAATGCAAAGCATTGCGTACACGTTATCTTATTCAGATAACGGGACGGACGGAGCCGAAGTTGATGGAGAATTATCTTCTGTAGAATCACTTCCGGTTGCCGATGCATCCGGGATTTTGTTATCGCCTGTTTCCGCCTCGCTGTCAACAGAAATAGCAGGCGCATCGAGAGATTCTAACAGGCTTTCAGTGGAGCTTTTTTGCCCCGCCAAAATCGCGAGCGTCAAACTTGTACAGAAAAACGCGAGCGCAAAGAAAGCCGTCGCTTTGGTCAACGCATTGGCTGTCTGCCCGGCCGAGGCAAATCCACCCAAACCACCGGAACCACCTCCGATGCCGAGCCCGCCCCCTTCAGAACGTTGAAGAAGAACCAGCCCGATAATACCGAGCGCCAAAAAAAGATGTATAACCAGTACGATTGTTTCCATGGATAAGGGTTTTAAGAGGAATCAGAGTGCTTGTCACGTAATATTTTTATTGACGTAACATCTTTGCACATCTATCACTGAAACGCACCAATTGAGAGAAAAAATGAGTAAACTGGTAGATGCTTTTCATTATGAGGGTAACCTAACTGGCAGAGAACTGCGTTTGAAACCCGGCTATGATGAAGTTGTTCATCTCACAAAAACACCAATAATATGTAACGGAGATAGAATTACGGAAGTAAGGTTAGACTATGATGGGTGGCCATGGTCAAAACCAAAAAGAACCATTCGAAAAAGACGCGTTTATATAGAGGGAAGATACAGGGGCGCAGGCTGCTTTAACGTTGTTGTACCAAAGTAAAAATTAACCCTTAGCGATCCCGATAAAATCATCAGCTTTTAGAGACGCGCCACCAATTAACGCGCCATTTACATTCTCAACTGCGAAAATGTTAAGGAGACAACAAAGTCAAAACCCTTGCATGAATAGCACCCATGTTCTTAGCCATCGTGTCCTTACCGCAAAACCTATCTGCTAAATAATCTCGCCCTGAAAATATGAGCTGACCAACCGTTCTTGGATGGTCGTATTCCCCACAATCATGAAGATAAAGGGCAACAAAAGCAGCGACTGCAAAGTCCCTTTTGCCATGCTGTTCTTCCAACATTAATTCAGCTCCTGCATAGGTTAAAAGGCATGGACCGTGCTGAACACCTGTAATTTTTATTCCTAACTCAGGAAACTCTTTCGTAACAACAATGACCGGCTCGTCTTGTGTCATCAAAGTGTAACTCTGAAAACATCAACGGCAGGAACTTTAACATCATCGGAGTCAGGTCTTTTTAAAGCACCTGTTAATTTTCCACCACCTGTAACAAAACCAAAATGTCCCGGCTCGTCAGTGATTAAACTCTCGTCAAAAGGGAGTTTTAATCTATTCATCCACGTACTAACATAAACAGGGTTCAATTTACGTCTTGTAGCAGAAACTCTTCTGATAGCTTCTAATCCTGCAACAAAAGCAGGATTTACATTTTCTCCGCGAATTTGGGATTGTTCAATCTGGTGCGCGCACCCCGAAGCGGTTAAAAAAGATTTTCCGTACTGGAAACCTCTAACCTGAAAACCGCCCACTGTTCTATCTTCAACAACAATTACAAAATCTTTACCCATTATTTCTGCCTCATATTTTTTTGAAGTTATAGAGCAATGGATTAATTATGTCAATATATTAATTACTCGCAATCCCAATAAAATCCTCGGCTTTTAAGGACGCTCCACCGATAAGCGCGCCATTAACATTCTCCACTGCGAAAATTTCGGCGGCATTGGCGGGTTTCACCGAACCCCCGTAAAGAATACGCACATTCGCACCACCACCATCAGGATCATCAATCATTTCTTCCAATTGCTCACGAATAAAATTATGCACAGCGGCAATATCATCCGGTGTCGCTGACTTCCCTGTACCGATCGCCCAAACTGGCTCATAGGCAATCACGGTGTTGGTTGATTCCGCATCGTCGGGAATCGATCCACGCAATTGTCGCCCGACAACTTCTTCCACTTTGCCCGCTTCGCGCTCTTCTTCGGTTTCGCCCACACAAATAATCGCGGTTAATCCCGCATCTTGCGCCATCATGGCTTTTTTCTTCACCAGTAAATTACTCTCGACATAATATTGACGGCGTTCTGAATGACCAAGGATCACATGGGATGCATTAATATCTTTAAGCATGGCGGCCGACACATCCCCTGTATACGCGCCATTCTCAAACGGTGAGCAATCTTGCGCGCCCAAAGACACATGTTGACCCAATTCCGCCTGCACCGGCACCAAATACTGAAATGGTGGACAGACCAAAAAATCGTTCTTACCCAATAGCTGCGGCTCAGCGTCGATCCCTGCCGCTACGCCTTGTGCCAGTTTCACGGCATCGGCTAGCGATCCATTCATTTTCCAGTTTCCTGCAATCAATCTCTTCATTTCTAATAACTCCTAAAAAAATCTGTTCTATGCGGCCGTAGCGAGTTTACGAGCCTGAGGCAAACAGCAACGCTTTAGCGTTGCGTAAAATATGCGCACTCTTTATAGTACCGACGAGATTTTTTTGAAAGAGAGGATTTATTTTCATGTTAAGAGCCTTACGTGATGGTGCCAAAACAGGATTTCTAAAATATATTCTGCTGGGCTTTTTGGTCTTAGCCGCCGGAGGGCTTGTCCTCACCGATGTCGGCGGATTTTTCCGTGGCGGTATTTCCAATAATACTGTTGCCAAAGGCAAAGGCATTGAAATCAGCCTCATGGAATTTGATCGCGGTATCCGCCGCGTTCTCGCTCGCCAAGGCATGACACCAGAGCGCGCCTATCAAATGGGCCTCATTGATCAGGTGCTCCGCAGTGAAATTCAAACGCGGATTCTCGCCATAGAAGCCGCCAAAATCGGCGTCGTCCCGAATGATGCGTTAATCGCCGAGCAAATAGCTGTTATGGCGGGCAATATCGCCATCCCCGGCATGAGCAAGAAACAGGCCTTGCAAACAACCTTGCGCTCCCAAGGCATCACCGAAGACGAGTTTATCAACTCTATCCGTCAGGAAATCAGCGTGAACTTGCTGACCAATACGCTCGCGAGCAACGCGCAAACCATGCCGATCGAACAAGCCAAAGCGCTCTATGAATTTCAAAATGAGAAACGCAACTTTGAAGCAATCATTCTCGACCCAGAAAAAGTCGAACAGGTTGAAAAACCATCAGACGAACAGCTCAATAACTTTTACAACGCCCGTAAAATCGAATTCGCCATTCCGGAAACGCGCTCCTTTACAGTTGCAACTCTCAAAAGCGAGACTATCGCCAAAGATATCAAAATATCCGATGAAGACGCCCGCGCTTATTACGATGACAACATCACAACGTACCAAAAGCCAGAGCGCCGTACGCTACAACAAGCGATCTTAAAGGATCAGCAACAAGCGGATGAGATCATTGCGGCTCTAGAAGAGAAAAAATCACTCGAAGCTGCCGTGGAAGAGATTACTGGCGACAAGAAAGCCTATCTCGGTGAAAACGCCTTTGGCCGCGAAAGCTTGATTGAGGACCTTGCCACCCCTGTCTTTGAAGGCAAAAAAGGCGATGTGATCGGGCCTGTTGAGTCCCCTCTTGGTTGGCACATCGTCTCGATCCAGGGCATCACCGCGCCACAAACAACCCCGTTCAATACGGTCAAAAAAGACATCGTTAAAACGCTAAAAGACGAGCAGCTCATTGATGAGCTCATCGATGCCGCCAACACATTAGACGACCAACTTGCCGGTGGTGAAGAGCTTGAAGTTGTGGTCAAAGAAATGGGCCTCACAACCAAAACTATTTCCGGCATCAATCAGGCCGGTCGTGACAAACAAAATAAAGACAAGCTTGATGCATATCCAAATGACAAAGCGCAAATCCTCGAAGCTGCTTTCGATTATAATGTGGGTGAGAGCTCGCCTGTGATGGAAATGGCTGATGGCCGTTACGTCGTTGTGCGCATTGATGAGATTGAGCCCCTCTCCTACAAATCGTTTGAAGATGTCAAAGCGAAACTGGAAAAGGACTGGATCACCCAACAGCAAGTTCTCGCCAATCAAGATCGCGCCGATACGCTGATGCAAAAATTAACAGAAAGCAATGATCTAGAAGCTGTTGAAGGCGAATACAACACCTCGATCCTGACGTTTAAGAATTTGAAACGTAATGAGAGCACCAACAATGTGCTGTCCTTGCCGAGCTTGCGTCAAATTTTTGAAACGCCACAAGGCCAGATCACTCGCGTGAACAATAACGGTAAAATTCTGATTGGCCGCGTCACCAGTATTGATCTTCCTGATGCCGCAAAAGCCGAAAAAGAAATCGCCGATATTCAAAAACAAAATTCCGAATATCTCGCGCAGGAATATTTGGGACAGTACCTCACCAGTCTTTTGGGCCGTTACAAAGTGCAAATCAATCAACCCTTGTTGCAACAAGTTTACGGCACGCCGCAAGGCACATAAGTCATGAGCGTCTCGCCTTCTTTCACCGAACTCGAAAAGACTTTTGAAGCGGGACAAACCCAACTTCTCTGGCAATGGGTGCCGGCTGATCTCGAAACCCCCGTTTCGGCCTTTTTGAAACTGGCCGGTCATGAGCCCTACTCCTTTCTTCTGGAATCGGTCGAAGGTGGCGCGGTTTTGGGCCGCTATTCCGCCATCGGCCTCAATCCCGATAAAATCTGGAAAGCCGAAGATCATGACGATCCGATCACCGCGCTCCGCACCGAATTAACAGACTGCAAAATCGATCATATCGATGACAGCCTGCCGCCAATGACGGGTTCCGGCCTTTTTGGTTATATGGGCTATGATTGCATTCGCTGGATTGAAAAAATCCCGAACGACAATCCCGACACGCTGGGTATCCCGCAAAGTATTATGATGCGCCCCACGCAAATGGTGCTGTTCGACAATGTCAAAAACATGATGTGCCTCGCCACACCGGTGCGCGACCATACGAAAAATTCTGACAAAACCGCCAAAGATGTTTTTGCGGCCGCTGAAACGCGCCTTCAACAACTCACTGAAGCGCTGGCCACTTCTGTTGACCCCAAACTCACTGACAATAAAAGCAAGGTCGGCAACGCGCCTGAAATCACCAGCAATATGGATCGCGATCAATTTCACGCCATTGTCAAACGCGGTGTTGAAGACATTCATGCAGGCGAGATTTTTCAGGTCGTGCTGTCACAACGCTTTACCATGGATTTTGACTTACCCGCGTTCGATCTATACCGCAGCCTGCGACGTCTCAATCCCTCACCATTTCTTTTCTATATGAATTTCGATGGTTTCGCGCTTGTCGGCTCTAGCCCTGAGATATTGGTGCGCCTGCGCGATAACAAAGTGACCATTCGCCCGATTGCGGGTACCCGTAAACGCGGCAAAGACGCCGCTGAAGACAAAGCGCTCGCTGACGATCTTTTAAGCGATGCAAAAGAACGCGCTGAACATCTCATGCTACTTGATTTGGGGCGCAATGATATTGGCCGCGTCGCCGATCAAAAAACTGTGACCGTGACCGAACAATTCGTTATCGAATATTATTCCCACGTCATGCATATCGTCTCGAATGTCGAGGGCAACTTACAATCTGACAAAGACTCCCTCGATGCGCTCTTTGCAGGTTTCCCGGCTGGCACAGTCAGCGGCGCGCCCAAAATCCGCGCGATGGAAATTATTGATGAACTGGAGACCGAGCAACGCTCCTTCTATGGCGGCTGCGTCGGCTATCTGGATGGCAATGGCGATCTCGATACCTGTATCGCTCTCCGGACGGGCATGGTCAAAGATGGAAAGCTTTATGTTCAGGCGGGTGGCGGTGTCGTCGCCGATAGTGATCCGGAGTTCGAATACCAAGAAAGCATCAATAAGGCCCAAGCCGTGCTGAAAGCAGCGCAAGAAGCGCTATCAAATTAGATTAAAGGTATTGCAGCGCATCGCCGTGGTTATTATCCATCGCCATATCGATCGCGGTATACAGATCATCTTTCCCAAACGGCTTAATCAGCGTTTCATTGGCAAAATAACCGGCAAAATTGCCATACTCATGCGCATTATCGGCCGCGCCAGCATCGCCGCCGGTAATGGCAATAACCGGGGTTGATTTGTCTTCCTTGCGCAGCTCTTCAATAAACTGAATACCGTCTTTTTCCGGCATGATAATATCGGTGATAATCAGGTCAAAAACCTGTTTCTTTAATTCTTCAAAGGCACTCTCGGCGCTGCGGGAAACGGTCGGGTTATATTCCGGATGATCATCCAAAATCTTCTCTATAATGGAGAGGACGAAATCATCGTCATCGACTACCAATATATCTTTTTTACTATGTGATTGATCCCTACCCATACAAACAGAATACCGCATTTTTCCATAGGGACTAAGTTTTTACGGCAAATGCTATACGGGAGTATGCGCTACAAGAAATTACAAGTTTGTGAAATAATATTTTAGGAATTTAGTCCTAAGTTATTGATTCCTAATTTATACATAATATGTTTCACGTGAAACAGTTTTAATTTTGGCGCATCACCGTTTTTTGATTTTCTTGAATCAAATCGCTGAGCGGTACCAATTCAAATCCACGTTTTTCCAAAGTCGGAATCCATTTTTGCAGTGCGCGCATGGTAATTTCTTTTGGATGACCAATCGCCACGGCGGATCCATGGTCTCGCGCGATTTTTTCAACGGTCTGCAGCGCTTTCAACACATAAGCATCGGATTCTTCATGATCCAAAAACACATCGCGTTCAATTATCGGCACGCCGTAAGCCGCCGCAACATCCATTGCTACCGATGTGTGAATCGTGCGCGAGTCCAGAAAATACAAATCCCGCGCTTTGAGCTGATTCATCAAATAGCCCATATGCTCGGCATTCTGTGTCAGCTTGCTGCCCATATGATTGTTCACGCCGACATAGCCATCAAAGCTCAACGCCATACGATTGAACTCAAGCGCGAAATGCGTTCCATCCATATTCTCCCGTAGCGCCATGTCACCAAGGGGGACGTCACTGCTCACTGCTTCCATAGGTGCGTGAATAATCAGCTCATGCCCCTCTTCCCGCGCTTGTGCGGAGAGTTGCTTTACTTTTTCAGCATACGGCAAAAAGGCGAGTGTGATTTCGGATGGTAAAGCAATCGCCGCGCGGCTCTGTTTTAAATTCATGCCCATATCGTCAATCACGATGGCGATTTTGCCGCGCTCCTGAATTGCGCTTTGTTTTTCTAAGGCCTCGTCGGGCTCAACTTTTATTTCGGGAATTTCTGGAATCTTCGATTCTTGATTCACCAACGGCGCTGGCTCCAAAAGCTCTTCCTCCTCCGCAAAGAAAAAATCTTCGAAGAAAAATTCATCGTCTTCGAGATAAAACCCTTCCGGCTGCTGCGGAATTACGTCTTCTTCGACAATGTCGGATTCTGGATCGGGTTCCGCTTCGAAATAGCCGCCCTCTTCCGGCGTCACAACAACAGTCTCCTCATTAATTGACGGAATCACAGATTCTTCGGCGGTAACAATATCATCGACATAGGGCCGGCCATCTTTGAAAAAGAAGTAGTCGACGAGGAACATCAGCAAAATCGCAATGACCAGAAACCGGACATAATTCTTGCCGGAGCGTTGTGGGCGATGCGGGAAGCGGCGTTTACGACTCATGACCTAAGATTACCAATAGCCTTGCATTGCGTCCATAGTTACGTCATAACCGATACCCATGATAATAATGATCGATAATTACGATAGCTTTACATACAACCTCGTCCAATATCTTGGGGAACTGGGCGCTGCGGTTGAGGTCTACCGTAATGACGAGCTCACGCCTGATGAAGTTTTTAATAAAAAACCAGAAGGCATTGTGATCTCTCCCGGCCCGAGCGATCCGGATCATGCGGGAATCTGCATGGATGTCATAAAAACAGCCGCGGAGAAAAATACGCCGCTTCTTGGCGTCTGTCTTGGCCATCAATGTATGGGGCAAATCTATGGTGGCAAGGTCGTTCGTGCCCCCGCGCCAATGCATGGCAAGACATCAATGATGGAACATAAAGGGAAAAGTGTTTTCAAAGGCTTACCCAATCCTTTTGAAGCAACACGTTATCATTCTTTGATCGTTGAAAAAGAAACGCTGCCGGATTGTTTTGACATCACCTCAACGGCTGATGATTTGATCATGGGGATGATGCATAAAGAGCAGCCGTTGCACGG
>JBCDCD010000011.1:0-14884 GCA_039182445.1 Pseudomonadota bacterium
ACGTTGGGGCAAGTTGTCATTGCCCAAAGCTCTTGTGGTCTTTGTTGGTTGGGTTTCATGATCGAAGAAAAAGATGGCGCGTATAAAGGCGACGGCTTTACGCGCATGAAAGAACATTTCCCCAATTCTAATTTTACCCGCGATGATTCTTGCACCAAAGATATGATGAGCACGATCATGCAGGCGTGGGATCAAGATACACTTGATGAATTAAAACTTGATTTGCGTGGAACAGAATTTCAACGTTCCGTTTGGAAAGCTTTGCTGAATATTCCAAAAGGTCATGTCATTTCTTACGGTGATGTCGCCAATGATATTGGCAAACCAAAAGCATCACGTGCTGTCGGAACGGCTGTTGGTGAAAATCCTGTATCCCTCATTGTGCCTTGCCATCGTGTGGTGCAAAAATCGGGCGGTATTGGGAATTACGGTTGGGGTATTGATCTCAAAAAGAAAATCTTAAAAGCCGAAAACGCGCTTTAAAAAGGCTCAGGCGCTTAAATGCGCTACGCTTAATCCAAATCTAAAATATCTTGCATTGAATATAGGCCGGCTGGCTTGCCAATCGCCCAGCGCATCGCATGGAGCGCGCCTTTGGCAAATAGGCGACGGTCTGTAGCTTTGTGACCCAAGGTAATGCGTTCGCCCGTGCCGAAGAAAGTGACATCATGCTCACCGACAACATCACCGCCGCGTTGAACGGCGTAGCCAATATCGCCCTGATTGCGTTTGCCGGTACGGTCTGTAACGAACTCGCCGCCACCACGACCGTCTTGCGCGGCTTTTCCGAGAGCGAGTGCAGTACCGGAAGGGGAGTCAACTTTATGATGATGATGCGTATCGAAAATTTCGATATCCCACTCGGGACCAAGGCGTGCTGCAGTACGTTTCACAAGTGCCATCAACATATTGACACCAATACTCATATTCGCGGCATAAATAATCGCCGTGTCTTTCGAAAAATCAGCGAGTTGTTTTTCATCCTCTTCGGTTAAACCAGTTGTTCCGATAACGAGCGGAATTTTATGCAACGCGGCGAGGGCAGCGTGATGCAATGTTGCTTCGGGTGTTGTGAAATCAATAATACCTTCAGCTTTTTCAAAAAGCTCGTTCGCGACATCGTCTTTATCAATGCCGCCCGCAAACTCAAGGTCATCGGCGTTTTCAACTTCCTCAACCAAAAGCTGTCCCATACGGCCTTTGCATCCTGTAATTCCAATCTTACTCATTTTCTATCCTTTATCACGCAAGTGAGGCGGGAGGTGCAATTCATCTTCCCGTCATCTTTAAACATTTCAATATTCCATACATGAACCGTGCGGCCAATTTTTATAGGTTTACAAATACCGGTAATCACTCCTTCCGTCGCGGGGCGTAAGTGATTGGCATTAATTTCTAAACCCACCGCCATTTTTGCTGAAGGGTCAATGCACATCCACGAAGCCACAGAACCAAGCGTTTCCGCAAGAACGCAAGACGCACCACCATGCAAAATCCCAAAGGGTTGTTTGGTCCGTTCATCAACTGGTATCGTGCCTTTTAAAAAGTCATCACCAATTTCAGTGAACTCCATCCCAATATGCACACCCATATTGCCGTTGCGAAAACCGTTCAGCGTTTCTATTTCGTATTTATCAAACCAAATCATTTTCAAATTCTTGTTTCGTTTCGCTATTTAAATATAGTTCGCAATTTATTCCTAACGAATTTTTGAAAAACAGTGTTTCACGTGAAACAGTTTAAAAGAATTTCATTAAATCAAATATTTAGGAATAAATTCATAACAAGAAAATACAATTTTTATTGACATAATGAAAAGGTGTGCTTATTTTCTGCGCATGTTTGATTTACAAATAGAAGACCTTAGCCAATGGGCTCACGTTATTATTGACGTACAAAAAAGATTTGCTTCGGCTGCTGAACAAGGAGAAGAAGCTGAGGAAGTTGCACGCAATATAGCTACTGTGAAAGAAGCACTTAATAAATTAAAAGTTGCTACTTATGTGGTTTATTTTAAACAATTTAATTTTGACCATACAAAGTCAAAAGGCGGCCTATATGCAATTAAGCTTAACGATGGTGATGTGATTGTTCCTAAAACTGGTGACTCGATGATTAAGGGGAGTGATATAGCGACTTTATTAAGAGCCGCTGGGCATTCTTCTCTTTTGATCTCAGGTTTTAATCGTGGCTATTGCGTAAGAGAGAGCGTTACAGATAGTGTTCGCGAAGATTTTAATGTTTTTGTTATGCGAGATTGTATTGGGCATATGAAACACCAAGAACAAAAGTATTCTCATAAACATGCTTATGATCAAATGAGAGAGGCTGGCGCCGTGATAACCTCTTCACAAGATGTGATTGGCCGGTTTTCTTCTACTCCGTCAGGTCAGTCCACAAGTCTTTCATGCGGTTAATGAAGCCGCTGCTTTCCGGGGAGTATTTCTTTCCATCTTTACCGCTGAGGTCCTTATCCAAATCCTGAAGCGCCTTTTTCTGTTTTGAATTCAAGTTCACGGGGGTTTCGACAAAAATTTCAATATACATGTCGCCATGTTGGTTGGAACGCATCACCGGCATTCCTTTTTCTTTCAAACGGAATTGTTGTCCAGTTTGTGTGCCGCCGGGGACTTTGACCTTGGTGGTTTTTCCTTCGATGGTTGGGACATCAATTTCACCGCCCAATGTGGCCGTGGTCATGGGGATTGGCACACGCCCATAAAGATTGGCACCATCGCGTTTAAAGAAGTTGTGTTCTTTTACATTAATGAGAATATAAAGATCGCCTGAAGGGCCACCTTTTAGACCGCCTTCACCTTCGCCGCTTAAACGGATACGGCGCCCCGTTTCGATTCCTTTCGGGATGTTCACCTTAAGAGTTTTTTCCTTACGCACCCGTCCAGCGCCGTTACATTTTTTACACGGTGTTTTAATAATTTGTCCCGCGCCACCACACGTATCACAAGTTTTTTCGATGGTGAAAAATCCCTGTTGCGCGCGAATTCGTCCTGTGCCGTTACAGGTTGTACATGTTTCTGGAGTTGTTCCTTTTTCTGCACCGGTGCCCTCACAAGCGTCACAGGTAGCATTCATGGCAATCGTAATATTTTTTTCAAGGCCCTTATAAGCTTCATCTAAAGTGATATCGAGGCCATATTGAACATCGGAGCCGCGCATCGGCCCGTTTGAGCTGCGTCCGCCGCCCATAAAGTCGCCAAACATATCTTCGAAAATATCGGAGAAGTTACCCGCACCGGAAAAACCGCCGCCAAACGGATTGCCGCCACCGGCACCGCCACCCATAGAGCCGTCAAAGGCGGCTTCACCAAAGCGATCATAGGCCGCCCGTTTTTGTTCGTCTTTTAAGACATCATAGGCTTCGTTGACTTCTTTGAACTTGGCTTCGGCTTCTTTATCATCCTTGTTTTGATCAGGGTGATATTTCATTGCCTGCTTACGGTATGCTTTTTTAATTTCATCCGCGCTGGCTGTTTTTGTAACGCCGAGGGTTTTGTAAAAATCTTTAGCCATGGCTTTTTATACTACCATTAGAAGAAAAGAAGCGCGATGAAGTTTCGCGCTTCTGTTAAATTATTAAGAGGCTTTTTTGTCGTCGTTCTCAGAAGAGTCTTCGTCAACGACTTCGGCATCAATGACATCATCGTCAGCCGCCACATCAGCTTCATCAACAACTTCCGCATCCGGCGTGTCGGTTGCACCACCATTTGCAGCTTCTTCTTCTTGTTGCTTACGATAGACCATTTCACCGAGTGCCATAGATGATTGCATCAAGACATCTGTTTTTGCCTTAATATCTTCTGCGGAAGAGCTGTCTTCATCAAGGAGTGATTTTAGATCCGCCATGTTGCTTTCGATTTCCGAACGTGAGTCAGCCGGAACATCATCACCCAGATCGCTCAATGTGCTTTCCGTTTGATGTAGCAAAGATTCTGCCTGGTTGCGGGCTTCGACACTTTCACGGCGTTGTTGGTCCGCTTCGGCGTTGCTCTCCGCGTCTTTGACCATTTGTTCGATATCATCATCGGTCAAACCACCGCTGGCCTGAATACGAATTTGTTGCTCTTTGCCTGTTGCTTTGTCTTTCGCAGAGACCTGAACAATACCGTTCGCATCAATGTCAAAGGTCACTTCGACTTGTGGTACGCCGCGTGGTGCCGCCGGAATACCCACCAGATCAAATTGACCGAGAGGTTTGTTGTCGGCGGCCATTTCACGCTCCCCTTGGAAAACACGAATGGTCACAGCGGACTGATTGTCTTCAGCCGTCGAGAACACTTGTGATTTTTTCGTTGGGATTGTCGTGTTGCGATCAATCAACCGCGTGAAGACACCACCGAGTGTTTCGATACCGAGGGAGAGGGGCGTGACATCCAAAAGAAGAACGTCTTTGACGTCGCCTTGAAGCACACCACCCTGAATCGCGGCACCATCGGCCACAACTTCATCGGGGTTTACGCCTTTATGTGGTTCTTTACCGAAATATTCTTTTACTGTTTCAATGATTTTCGGCATACGGGTCATACCCCCGACCAAAATCACATCATCAATGTCGGAGGCTTTGATACCGGCATCTTTCAACGCGGCCTTGACCGGATCCAATGTGCGTTTCACAAGATCATCCACCAAGCTTTCCAGCTTCGCGCGGGATAATTTGATGTTCAAGTGCTTAGGACCGGACGCATCAGCGGTCACGAACGGCAAGTTGACTTCGGTTTGTGAGGCGCTGGAAAGTTCAATCTTGGCTTTCTCAGCTGCTTCTTTCAAACGTTGTAGCGCAAGCTTGTCATCACGAAGATCAATGCCTTGTTCTTTTTTGAACTCGTCGGCTAAGTAATCAATGATGCGAAGGTCGAAGTCTTCACCGCCGAGGAAGGTATCCCCGTTGGTTGATTTGACTTCGAAGACACCATCGCCGATTTCAAGAACGGACACATCGAAGGTACCACCACCAAGGTCATACACGACAATGGTACCAGTTGATTTTTTATCGAGACCGTAAGCGAGTGCAGCGGCTGTGGGCTCGTTAATAATACGTAGTACTTCTAGGCCAGCAATTTTACCGGCATCTTTTGTTGCCTGACGTTGAGAGTCGTTAAAGTAAGCTGGAACAGTAATCACCGCTTGTTCGACAGTCTCGCCAAGGTAGCTTTCGGCTGTCTCTTTCATCTTCTGCAAGATCATTGCAGAGATTTGAGACGGCGCCATTTTCTCGCCGTTAATTTCAACCCAGGCATCGCCATTATCACCTTCGACGATCGCGAAGGGGGCTTTGCTGGCCATATCTTTGACGTCTTCATCGTTAAAACGACGACCGATCAGACGTTTGATGGCAAACACCGTATTTTCAGGATTGGTGACGGCTTGGCGCTTGGCGGGTGTTCCCACGAGGCGCTCATCATCCTTGGTGAAAGCCACCATCGAGGGCGTTGTGCGCGCGCCTTCAGAGTTTTCAATAACTTTGGGTTCTTTACCGTCCATGACGGCTACACAGGAATTGGTTGTACCGAGGTCGATACCAATAACTTTAGACATTTAGCTTCTCCTTATATTAAGCAAGAGTTATAGCCTAATCCGTTGATAATTCAACCAGATAAGACCGTTTTTCATACGCAAGCCCCGTTTTTCACAGCGACTTACGAGTCATAATATATCAAAACAGAGAAGGATTTTTCAACATTAATATGTTACTTTAAAAAAAACTATTAAATTATTTGCATAAAAATATTATAAGTACCGCGTTATGACAGGATTATTTGGAAATCAAGCAAATATTCGTAAGATGCAGGCTGAAATGGATGCAACTTTTCGGAAAAGTGCGGCCATAGGAAAGCAGCTTGATTTTGGCGATGATATTAATGTTTTAAGAGCAACCTTGGCTCAAAAAGGGTTTCAAGCTTTTAGTAAGCGAGCAGCTAAAATTATTCAAAAATGGATTGATCTGAAAGGGGCGGATGTTCCTTACCAACTGTATCGTCGTATTGGTGATTTGGTTTTTGAGGATGGACGACATGATCTGGCTGAAATGTTTTACGATCGTTCTTTAGCTATCGCACCAAATATTGCGACAACGCATGTTCAAAAAGCGAAATGTAGAATTCTTGCAGGTGATTTCTTTGGAGCAAAGAAAATCTTAAAAAGAGCGTTTGATATTGAACCTGATATGTATACAGCAGCACTTCACGCAGAAATTAAATATTTTACAGGGGATCGACGCGAAGAGATTAAAGCGATTATTGCACCTTTTGTAGAGGAAAGTCTTGCCGTACGGCGGCTTCATTTTCCACAAGCGATGGTTTTGGCATTGAATGTTTTGTGTAATGGAAACAGACGAGATCAAGGGGATATTATGCGTAGTTATAGAGACAATAATAATTTTACAAATCCAGGTTTATCAGCTGTCAACATTGCCGATACGATAAGACAACTTCAAAAGTCAGAAGCCCTTCGTGAGCATGCTAAGAGTGCCTATCGTCGGTCACGTGCTCCTTCACAGGAGCGTGTCGTTGGTTTAGAGAGACGGATTACAAACGCTTACAAGACTATGCACAATAGTTATGAGAGATTAGCCAGTAGTCGGGCCATTAGTAATGATGCGATAAACGCTACCGGTACTAGGGGGTACAGACCTAGGAGTGCCTAAGCACTTTCGTCAATATTCGCACCCGGATCCGTAGTAGGCGGTGCGCCTTCATCCGCTTTGGCGATACCAACTTTCGCGGCGCGTAACAGACGATCATTCAACACATAGCCGGGTTCGACAACTTGAATAATCACCCCAGCTTCTTTGCCCGGCATCGGCGCTTCGAACATGACTTCGTGATAATTGGCATCAAATTTTTCATCAAGCGGTGTGATCTTGGTCACGCCATTGCGTTCGAATACGGCCATCAATTCGGCTTCCATCGCCTCGATACCGTCGACAACACTTTTGATCCGTTCATCGGTTTCTTTAATATCTTCGGGAATAGCAGAGAGCGCCCGGCCAAAATTATCAGAGAAATCAAGAAGGTCTTTGGCAAAACGGGCAATAGCAAATTTACCCGCATCTTCCCGATCTTTCATCGCGCGCTTACGGGTGTTTTCAGCATCAGCCAGCGCCCGCATGGTGCGCTCACGATTGTCGATCAATTCCTGTTCGAGTTTGGCGATATGGTCATCTGCAGAAAGAGCGCCTTCCGTCAGTGCGTCTTCTAGCTCAGAGGGTTGGTCAAGATTCACCACATTTTCCTCAGTGGAGTCTTGTACGTTTTCTTCCGCATTGTCTTCGGGTTGTTTATTTTCGTCGTTCATGAGAACCAGTTATAGAATAATATCGGCCTTGGTGACAAATACTTTTAATGGGACAGCACGCTGTTCACGGCCATTTGCGCCAATATAAGGGCGGGCAACACCAATTTCACCCATAAGACCGTAGCCATCTGCTTCGATTAGGTTGGCAGCGCGGCCATGACGATCTTCAAAGTAAAAAACGTTGTGGTGATTCCTTTCGTCATCGAAAATAGGATTGAGTGCATAGCGCGCGGCCATATTGCGCACGGCCTGTTCAACATCGTCATGATGATTTGCCATTGGTACTTGCAAGGCAATCACACCGCCTTTGCCGAAGATGTGGCTGATAGGATTTTGTTTACCTTTCGGTGCGGTTTTAAACGTAATCGTCGTGTCGGGTCTTAATGAAATAGTGTTACCGTCAACATGAATGGAGTAGTTGTCGCGCACGCCGCCGTTGCTAAAACGAATTTCGCGAATATTCCGCTTTAATAGATCCGATATGCTCAAAAGCAATAAGCCTGTTGAGGTTTTGTAGCTCTGATTGCAGCCATAAACAACATTTTGTGTTTCGATCGGGGTTTGTTTAAAAGAGTCTACCTTGACATCAAGATAATTATTGTCGACAAATTTTGCTTCATAGCTAAGAGGTGACACATCATAACAGCCAGTCACAATATCAGGAGTTTTCATCAGAATACCGAATTGATCCGGCTCCATATAATTTTCATGAACGAGTGATAAATAAACCGTTGTTGGAACGATTTTACGCTCTTGCTGCATTGTGAGCAGGCGATTTGCTTCTATGATCTGTAGCGCTTCATTTTCAAAGGTCGATCCCGGCGGGATGAAAATTTGAGATTCTTGCGCTTGAGCAATAGAAGATGTGAATAATAGTAGAAAGAGTAGAAGAAAACGACTCATACACACTATTTTACCTGCTTCTGCGAATCAGTGCAATTTATAGATATAAAAATCTCTAAAACGAGCGGATGCGGCGGCTTAGGATCTCCGCCATGTAATTGACGCTTGGGATAATTTTCGCGTAATTCAGTCGCATCGGGCCGATCACGCCAATGGCGCCAATCACATTATTATTGCTGTTGCGGTAGGGGCTTAAGATGAGGGAGTGTCCGGTACCCTCAAAAATTGAGTTTTCAGAGCCGATGTAGATTTTGACGCCGTCGGCATTGCCCGCTTCATCGAGAAGTTTTGATACGGTTTCTTGGGATTCTAGTTTCTCCATGAGGTCTTTTAAATTTTCGACGTCTTCTCGTGCTTGCGGATCTTGTAAGAGTTGTGCCGTGCCGCGGACGATGAGTTTGCCATCGTCTAGTTTACTGGCGAGGCCTGCATCAATCACACGTGTCATCAAGTCGCTCATTTCATGGCGGCGATCCGCAATTTCTTTTTCAATCACTTTGTGCATTTCGCCAATGGTGCGGCCGTACAATTTTTCAGAGAGAAAGTTTCCGGCTTCACGAAGCATATCGTTGGTTGTACCGGGGGCGATATCAATCAGTTTGTTTTCAACGGAGCCATCTTCGGACACAATAACAACCAACGCTTTTTCGGGCGCGAGGGAAATAAATTCAATATGACGGATCGGTTTACTTGCCTGTGTCGGCGCGACAACCAACCCCGCGCTGTGCGATAGGCCGGATAAAGTCGTGCTCGCTTGTTCATAAATAGTGTCGACAGAGACTTCTTCGTCTTTGCAATCTTCTTCGAGGGCGGCGCGCTCGGTGTCGCTGAGTTCCCCCAATTCCAAAATACCATCAACGAAATAGCGAAGTCCCATATCGGTGGGCAGACGACCGGCGGAGACATGCGGGGCATGGAGCAAGCCTAAATGCTCTAAATCCGACATCACATTACGAATAGTCGCTGGGGAGAGATCAAAGCTACGCGACAGTGTGCGGGAGCCAACAGGGCTGCCCTCATCAATAAAGCTCTCGACGATTTGGCGGAAAACCTGCCGTGCGCGCTCATCAAGATCGACAAAATCATGCTTATCAAACATATCTTTACTATAATTGAAGAAATTGACAATTTCCAAGGGCTTTTCTAGGGTGTCAGCGTAAATAAGAAAAGGAAATCCTATGTCTCGTCCCTCAGGCCGTACGGCCGCAGAACTTCGTTCCATTGAGCTGATCCCGGGCTATGCCAAGCATGCGGAAGGCTCTTGTTTAGCAAAATTTGGTGATACCCATGTTTTATGTACCGCCAGTGTGGAAGAAAAAGTCCCGGGGTGGATGCGCAATAGTGGTAAAGGGTGGGTGACGGCAGAATATGGTATGCTACCGCGCTCGACCCATTCGCGCATGGATAGAGAGGCGGCGCGCGGCAAACAATCGGGCCGCACGCAAGAAATTCAGCGCCTTATTGGTCGTGCCTTGCGTAGCGTTGTTGATTTACAAGCGCTGGGCGAGCGCCAAGTGAAATTGGATTGCGATGTGATACAGGCCGATGGCGGCACACGCACGGCTTCTGTTACGGGCGCTTATGTTGCGCTGCATTTGGCGTGTCAGCATTTGGTGGATTTAAAGTTGATCGAAAAGTTGCCGCTGGCGGATTCTGTTGCAGCGATTTCTTGCGGCATTCATAATGGCAAGCCTGTGTTGGATTTGGATTATGCTGAAGATTCTGACGCACAAACCGATGCGAATTTTGTCATTACCGGTAAAGGTGGCATTGTTGAAATTCAAGGAACGGCCGAGCAAGACCCGTTTAGTGAGGAAGAGTTTCAGCAACTTTTTGATCTCGCGAAAAATGGCTGTGCCGATTTAAAAATTCATCAGCAAAAAGCATTGGGGCTTTAAGCTTTGTTCGAAACGCTTGTCCTTGCTTCGCACAATCAAAAAAAGATAGACGAAATGCGCGCAATGCTCGCGCGTCATAATATTGAACTACAATCAGCAAAAGATTTTGATTTGGTGGAGCCGGCGGAAACGGAAAGCACGTTTGAAGGCAATGCGCTGATCAAAGCAAAGGCGGCGATGGAAGCAACGGGCTTGCCGTGTTTATCCGATGATAGTGGGTTGGCGATTGATGCGCTGGACGGTGCGCCGGGAGTCTATTCGGCTGATTGGGCGGAAACGGAAAACGGACGCGATTTTATTATGGCGATGAATACGGTGAATGACAAAATTGGCGGTATTGATGGAACGCAGGCTGCGCAATTTGTGTCGGTCTTGGCGCTGGCGTTGCCAAACGGAGAAGAGCATTTCTTTAAAGGTGTGGTTGAAGGAAAACTATCATGGCCGCCACGCGGTGATAAAGGATTTGGGTATGATCCTATCTTTGTTCCCGATGGATTTGATTTGACCTTTGCAGAAATGGAGGCGGATCAAAAAAATAATATCAGTCATCGCGGCCGTGCTATTCAAAAAGTTGAAGAATTTTTAAAGAGCAATGGCTGAGTTATTTGGTCTTTATGTTCATTGGCCTTTTTGTAAGGCGAAGTGCCCGTATTGTGATTTTAATTCGCATGTGGCGGAGACAATTGATCATCAGGCGTGGGCAGCGGCATATCGTCGAGAGCTGGATTATATTGTCGAGCGGGCTGATAAAAATCATCTCACATCGATTTTCTTTGGCGGCGGGACGCCGTCTTTGATGCAGCCAGAGACAGTGGCGGCTGTTATTGATCATGCGCAAAAACTGTTTCAGTTTTCGAATGATATTGAAATTACATTAGAGGCGAATCCGACATCGATAGAAGTAAATAAGTTTCAAGGTTTTCGATCGGCGGGAATTAATCGCGTGTCGGTTGGTGTGCAGGCGATTAATGATGAGGATTTAAAATTTTTGGGACGCGAGCATTCCGCGGCGGAAGCGATCCGAGCGTTGGGGATTGCCAATGATGTGTTTGATCGTGTGAGTTATGATTTGATTTATGCGCGGCCAGAGCAGGATGTTGAAGAGTGGGAAAAGGAATTAGTGACAGCGCTGGGCTATGCGTCGGGGCATTTGTCTTTATACCAGCTGACCATCGAGGCGCAGACGCCTTTTTATACGCAATATCATCGCGGTGATTTTCTTATGCCGAGTAGTGATCAAGCGGGTAAATTTTATGAAGTGACGCAAGCGACCATGTCTGCAAAGGATATGCCTGCTTATGAGGTGTCCAATCATGCGAAAGAAGGGCAGGAGTCAGTGCATAATTTGGCGTATTGGCGATACGATGATTATATCGGTATTGGCCCGGGCGCGCATGGGCGCGTGACAATGGAGAGGCAAAAATTTGCAACGCGAACGCATCGTGCGCCGGAGGTTTGGATGGAGAAGGTTTCAAACAACAATCACGGTTATCATGATTTTGAAAATATCGATCCGATGCAGCAAGTGACGGAAATGTTAATGATGGGGTTACGTTTGCGTGAGGGCGTAAAAATCTCGGAGATTAAAAAGAAAACGGGTTTAGATTTATATGAATGCGTGAAGTGGGATAAAATCGAGACGATGGCTCAAGAAGGTTTTTTGGAGATTGAAGGGGGTGTTATCAGGCCTACAGAGGCGGGCTTACAACGTTTAAATAGTTTGCTGTCTTATTTATTGTGAGTTTGTTACCGAGAATATATCAATAACGTCACCAACAGATTTTTTATTAATCTTGAACTGACCTTCTTCATCCAGAGAAACTCTACAAGAATATTCATCACCATCCTCTTTGAGGCAGAAGGCTTGGATCAGATTAATTTGTCTAAGGCCATTACTGAGGGCTTGTTTTATTTTTTCGTCTTCTTCCTCGTCCAACTTTTTCTCAAGGATTTCTTCAACGCGTTTAACGCCTTTCGCCGTGATTTCAATATCACCAATCATCGCAAGCGGGGACATATCGGATGCTTTTAAAACACCTTTTGTTTTTAAGGAATAAATTTCGCTAAAGAAGTCAAAGTTATCAATATTGAACATCGTTCCTTCACGCGCCATTTTTGATGGGAGTAAGGTAAGCGATTGCATAAGGTTCATAGCGCTTAACGCCGTTTGGTTGGGGGCGCTGGCCTTGGTTTGTAAGATATAGGCTAGATCCTCGTATGGAAGTTTGTTCAGGTCCAGGTTGATTGCGACGCGCTCTGGTAGCAGATCAATATAGTCGTCTTGATTCTTTAAAATATCTGCACCGATATAACCGAGTTTAACGTTTTGATCGATCGTTCCCTTAACTGGTTTTTTTGTTTCATATTCAAAAGTAAAAGATCCTAAATCATATTTATTACGGATATCTTTGATATTCCCCTTAAAAGAAAAAGCCCCGTAATTACCAATATTAAAAAGATTTGAGTTTTCAAAAAGAGAGTTTATTGGCATTTCCTCAAAGTTAAGATTGAAGCGTACTTCTCCAATCGCACTCTTTGTTGGGCGTGATGACGTGCCGAAGAAAATATTTTTCATTTCGATATTATAAGGGCCTGTTACTTTTTTATTTTTCTCTCTAAGATTTGAATTGATATTCATAAACTGAATATAAACAATCTCAGCTGATTTTTCGTGAATATAACGAATATCCTCATACGCTATATCGATCTCTGAAAAGTTTTCGAGCGTGTTGCTCCATCGTACATTTGCGCGTTGTTTACCGATCGTGATTTGCTGGCTGATCTTTCCACTTGAGTCGGTAATAAAAATAGGGGTTGGCAGAGCTGCAGACATGATCCAATCATCCGGATTCTTTGTCGGTGTGACATTGATAGCGGTCATGCCGAGCTTTAATATTTCTTTCTCACTATTGGCGATTTCAATAGGTGGTAACGTAACAGCATAATAGTTACTTGCTTTTTCTATCTGGATTTCCCCATTAGTCGTCAAGATATTCTCTTCTTTGCCTAGCTCTTCTTTCCTTGCTTCGATCAACTTGGTAAAAAGCTTATTGAGCTTTGCTACGCCCTCATCATTAATATCTTTGGCGTGCGCTTGGTTCGCAACCAAAAAGAGAATAAAAACAAAAGAGAGTAAAAACCGCATATTTGAAAACTTTTATTAATTTACGTTATATTTTAAGGCATAAAGCTTAACAAAGATTATAAACGAAAGAATTAGGCTTAAAAGTGTCTTTTTTCTTTCCATTCTGCGGTCTATCGGGTAGATAAAGTTATGATTACAAACTCATTGGATAAGCAATTCTCCCTTTCCGAGACAGGCGAGGTTTTGTGGCAAAAAGATCTGACGGATCCGCGGCCGGGCGAGCCTATTGCCAAATTGGTGAAAGGCGCGGAAGCCTTGCGCCCGGACTGTCAATTAATTGAGACAGCCATCCTTAATGATCAAGATAAAGAGGCCGTTTTAGATTTTACGAAACAGTGGTTACTGCGGCATGTTGAAGAGGTGCTGGGGCCTCTTTTCCGTCTTCAGGATGCGAATATTGCCGACGGTGCGCCAAAAGAAATTGCGCAAAAACTCTATGAGGCGCTTGGGATTTTGCCACGCGAAGATCTTCAGGAGTTAATCGATAAAATGGAAGAGGAGGGGCGTGCGACCCTTCGTACCAAGAAAATTCGATTTGGCCCGATCATTGTTTACTTACCGGAATTGAATAAGCCGGCCGGTGTCGCAATGCAGGCGTTATTGCTTTCGATTTGGGAAGACAAGCCGTTGCCTGCCGAAAAACCTGCCGAGGGAATTGTTTCTTTTTCCAAAGAAGGCAAAGACATTAATCCTGATTATTACCGTTCCATTGGCTATCCGGTCTATGGACCGCGTGTTATTCGTGTCGATATGCTCGATCGGGTGATATGCGCTGTTTATGATTCCGCCGATAAAGGAAAATTTGAAGCGCAACATCAAATGGCGGAATGGTTGGGGTGTAATATTACCGACCTTTATGCTGTCCTGGAAGCGATGGGGCATCAAAAGATCTCTGATCCTGCTGATGACGTTCAAGAGAGTGATGAAAACGCGGAAGTTAAGCCGGAAGCTACAGAGCAGGCATCAGAAGAGGCGCCTAAAGAGATGAAAAAACCGCCCTTAGCAACGTTTCGTTTGAAAAAAGGAAAAGCAAGCGGCGCTTCAGCGGAGAAAAAGAAAAAATATGATGGATTTAAGGCGTCGTCGAAATCCAAAAAACCAAAAAAGAAAAAAGATAGTAAGCCGCGTCAACGTGTTTACACCGCAGAAGCAGAAAGCAAACCAGAAGACTCACCTTTTGCGATTTTGGAGCAATTAAAAACAGGTAATAAAGACGGCTAAGATCGTTATGCGTTTTTTCTTTGTATCTCTCATTCTCTTTCTTGTTTTTTCGATGCCTGTAAAGGCGCAAGAAAGTCCGTCTCTCATTTCGGCGGCGTATCTCTTAAGTATTTGTAAAAAAGATGAAGAAGGAAAAGAGATTGCCGAAGGAGCACATACTGCCTGCCAAGCCTATATTGCGGGGATTGTTGATTATCATAAATTATTACGCTCACTGGGCACGCCGCCAAGCGCACAATTATGTGTGCCGAATACGGTGAAGTTGAATGATTTACAAGATATCGTCTGGGTTTATTTAGAAAGCAACAGTCAGCATGATGCGTTCAATGCGGCACCAGCGGTTGTATTGGCGCTTAATACGGCGTTTCCCTGTAAAAAGTAGAATTATTATTGAACGGCTTCGCGG
>JBCDCD010000012.1:0-14495 GCA_039182445.1 Pseudomonadota bacterium
GGAACCACTTTTAAAGCATCAGCAAAATAGGAGAAAGAAAATGGAACTTGATAGAGAATTTGTATTAGATAGCGATCCGCGTCAGGCGGTCGAAGAAATGATCAAAATTACCGCGGAGTTGGAAGCGCGCATTGAAATTGAATCCAATGCGGTGGCGTCGAATGACGGCACGACGTTCACGACCAATGAAATGAACAAGGAATATGTTTCGGAGTTGTATGAGCGCGCCGCGGCTGAGTTTCGTACCCGCTTAGCGGAGTTTAAGCAAGTCGACAAAGCCTTGTTGGATAAGCTTCAAGAAGCGCAGGAATCCTTGCGTCAGTCGACGGAGAATAATCTTGGTCTTTTGGCCAAAATGCAGGATGAGGCGGATCCACAAGGATAGTCATGGCGTTTGATATATACGAGGGAGAGAAGCTGACGAATTGGCTTTCCGATCATGGTGATTGGAAAGAAGAGGGCGGTGAAATCGTGCTGAAGAAAAAATTCAGTGACTTTGTTGCGGCTTTTGGTTTTCTCTCTCAGGTGGCGGTGCTTGCCGAAAAACACAATCATCACCCGCGTATTGAAAACACATATAATAATGTGACGCTCGCGATGCACACGCATGATGCGGGCAACAAGATAACGGATAAGGATATAGCGCTCGCAGAAGCTATAGAGAAAATTTTATAACGAGAGGGGCCATAGCGTGTTTACACGCCTGAGGCTAAATAAAAAATGATTGAGATAAAAAATTTACACGCAGAAATTGAGGGCAATGAAATCCTCAAAGGGCTCGATTTGAGCATTGGTGAGGGCGAAGTCCACGCGATTATGGGTCCTAATGGCGCCGGTAAGTCGACGCTCGGCTATGTTTTGGCGGGCCGCGAGGGCTATGAGGTCACCGATGGCTCTGTCACGATGGATGGTGAGGATATTCTTGAAATGGAAACCGATGAGCGCGCGGCAGCGGGCTTATTCTTGGCGTTCCAGTACCCGGTTGAAATTCCGGGCGTGCAGATGACAACGTTTTTAAAAACGGCCTTAAATGCGATTCGTAAAGCACGCGGCGAAGAAGAACTCGATGCGATTGGTTTGCTGAAGCTGATGAAAGATAAGTGCAAGCAGCTCGGCATTTCGGATGAGATGATGAAGCGCGCCGTCAATGCTGGCTTCTCTGGTGGGGAGAAAAAGCGGAATGAGGTTTTGCAAATGGCAATGATTGAGCCGAAATTTGCCGTGCTCGACGAAACAGATTCCGGTTTGGATATTGATGCGCTGCGCATTGTCGCCGACGGCGTGAATGCGTTGCGCGCGAAAAATCGTTCGTTCCTTGTGATTACGCATTATCAGCGTTTGCTGGATTACATTAAGCCGGATCATGTGCATGTTTTGGCGGACGGCAAGATTGCGAAATCGGGCGGGCCAGAGCTCGCGCTTGAGCTCGAAGAAAAAGGCTACGCTGAATTTGTCACGGAAGAGGCGGCGTAACAATGTCAGCAGTCGCAAAATTTCATCGACGCTATAGGGCGGAAACCGCTGATCTCGGTCTTTTTGACTGGGATGGCTTTATCGCGGATGACGCCCCCGATTGGGCTCAGGCGCTCCGCAAGCGCGGGCATGAGAATGTGATCGCCAATGGTTTGCCAACACCAAAGCTAGAGCGATTTAAATATTTTAATCTACCCGCTTGGCTGAAGAAGAATGAGCTGAGTTATAAGCCTGCCGATATCGCGATTGATGGCAACACCGATTATGTGACGCAATTTGGTCCGCGTTGTTCGTATATTCCCGATTGGACACAAGAGGCGGCAGAGTCCGCTCCGATAGGGGAAGACAAATATGGCGATATGATGCTCTGGCGTTTGTCCGATGCGTATTTTAAAGATGGTATTGTTGTTGATGTACCCGCCAATACCAAAAGCGATGCGCCACTCAATTTAACCATCACGGGCCATGATGGAGCGGTGACCATGCCGCGCTTGATTATTCGCGTCGCCAAAGGATCGGACTTTACCTTGTGCGAATATCATATCGGTCAAGGCGCGGCTTGGAATAATGCGGTGACCCAAGTGATCATCGAAGAGGGCGCGCGTTTTCGTCATTACAGGATGCAGGAAAACCCGCATGAGGCCGCCTATACCCAAAACACCCATGTGAAGGTCGCCGATGGTGCGCAATATGAAGCCTTTACCCTAACCAATGGCGCGGCGCAGAGCCGTCATCAATTGCATGTCGAGCTGCAAGGGCCGGAAGCCTCTTGTGATTTGAACGGGATTAACATCCTTTCCGGTAAACAAAATGCCGATACGACCATTACGGTTGAGCACCAAGCACCGCAATGCCGTTCCAATCAAAATTACCGCAATGTTGTGACCGACCAAGCCACAGGTATTTTCCAAGGCAAAGTCCATGTGCATCAAATCGCGCAGCAAACCGATGGCTATCAGCTATCTAATAGTTTGTTGTTGTCACCGCAAGCGGTGATGAACACCAAGCCGGAATTGGAGATTTATGCTGATGATGTGAAATGTTCACACGGCGCGACCTCTGGTCGTTTGGATGAAAAGGCACTCTTTTATCTTCGTTCTCGCGGTATTCCCGAATTACAAGCGCGTGCTTTATTGATTCAAGCCTTCGTGTCCGAAGTCATGGAAGATATCAGCTTTGATCCGATCAAGGAGCAGGGCGAGCATATCGTTCAGCGTTGGCTCGATCACGCGACATTGAGCGTTCATACGGACTGGGTGGAGGAATAACCATGTTATCCACAGAATCTGTTGATAAGTCTGGGGACAGGGGAGGAGATAACTCTATGGATATCTCTCAATACCGTGACGATTTCCCGATTTTAAGCCAAAAAGTGAATGGAAAGCCGCTCGCGTATCTGGACAGCGCTTCAAGTGCACAAAAACCGCAGGTGGTTTTAGATACAATCAACGATCTCTATAATTCCAACTATGCTAATATTCACAGAGGTTTATATCAATTTTCTCAAGTGACAACTGAAGCTTTTGAACTAGTACGCGAAAAAGTCGCAGCTTTCATTAATGCGCCTTCAAGCGATGAAGTCGTTTTTACCCGCAATACCACGGAAGCGATCAATCTTGTGGCGGAAAGCTGGGGACGTAAATATCTACAAGCTAGCGATGAAATCATTATTAGTGAGATAGAGCATCACGCGAATATCGTTCCGTGGCAGCTTTTGGAGCAAAAAATCGGCATAAAGATCAAAATTATTCCCGTTTTGGACAATGGAACGCTTGATTTTGATGTTTTTGAAACTCTATTGAGCGAAAAGACAAAATTATTGGCGATAAATTACATTTCAAACGCCTTAGGGACGATAAATCCGGTCAAAAACTATATTAAAGCGGCAAAAGGCTATAATAGCGATATCAAAGTCCTCATTGATGGCACACAAGCCGTTGTGCATAGCTCTGTGGATGTGCGCGACATAGGCTGTGATTTCTTTGCTTTTACCGGGCACAAGCTTTACGGCCCGAATGGGGTGGGCGTTTTATGGGCAAAGGCTGACTTGTTCGCTGCTATGCCGCCATACCAAGGCGGGGGCGATATGATCGAAACCGTATCCTTCAAGAACGGCACAACCTTCAAAGAAGGCGCGGCGCGCTTTGAAGCCGGTACGCCGGCCATTGCCGAAGTCATCGCGTTTGGGACGGCCATTGACTACGTTCAAGCCATCGGCATGGAGGCGATCGCGGCGCATGAAACTGCGCTTTACGAGTTTATGATGCAAGAGCTGCGACAAATTGACGGGCTGACTTTCTACGCGGATCTCCCGGAAAAAGCGTCTATTTTGTCCTTCACCGCTGATTGGGCGCATGCGAGTGATATTGCGATGATCCTCGATCAATGCGGCGTGGCAGTGCGTACAGGGCATCATTGCTGTATGCCGCTGATGGAAGCTTTTGGTATTGATGCAACCGTGCGGGCGTCAATTGGGCTGTATAACAACAAAGATGATATAATGGGATTGGTAGAGGGCTTGAAAAAGGCCAAGGAGATGTTGGCATGAGTAAAATGGAACAAGTCGCAGACGAGGAAATGGTCAAAAACGCCGTTGGTGGTGACGAAGCCTATGACGAACTGGCGGAACCGGCGAATGTTGAATTGGCCGATCATGAGCTCACGCGCAAAGTCGTCGAGGCGATTAAAGAAATTTATGATCCGGAAATCCCGGTCAATATTTATGAACTCGGTTTGATCTATAAAGTCGATATCAACAAAGACAATGATGTGTATGTTGAGATGACATTGACATCTCCCGGCTGTCCGGTGGCGCAAGAAATGCCCGGATGGGTGCAAAGCGGGATTATGCCGATTGAAGGCATCCGCCATGTCGATGTCGATATTGTCTGGGATCCGCCGTGGGATCCATCAATGATGGCGGAAACTGCGAAATTACAATTGAACATGTTTACCTGATGAATACACCACCGATTAAAATATCCGATAAAGCGATCGAGCAGATTAAGGAGAAAACCGCCTTAAACGCCTATGCTGTCGGCGTGCGCCTAACAGTGGCGACGACTGGATGCTCTGGCAATTCCTATAAGATGGAACATGTCATGGAAGAGGATTTATCCAAAGATGATAAATTTGAAGAGAAGGGGGCAGTGCTCTATGTGCCCAAAATCCATAGCTGGGTGCTTTTTGGGACAGAGATCGATTATGAAGAGGGCGAGCTGAAATCTGGTTTTGTCTTCACCAATCCGAATGAATCAGGCCGTTGTGGTTGTGGTGAGAGTTTTACGGTTGAAAGACCTGAAGAAGCTTAGGGGCATTAATAGCAGCCATGGTTAAAAGCGAGGCGCCTGTAACGGCTAGGCTCGCATCTCTCAATCCCTTTTGTTTATCATGCACTTGCGCAAGGCGATCATGATTAAGAGCATTTTGTGCCATGCTGCCAATCAAGGAGGATGTAAAACCCGTAACGCCGAGTGTTATGGTTTCCATGTCATTTGCTGAATTAAAGTATTCTGCTATGCCAGCAACGCCAAGACCTGCAACTGTGGCTGCAACGGCGCAAAAAAAACCATTTCTTAGACCTCTGCGGTAAAGGTTTTGATTTGTGCGTTGTGCCGTGTTTCTTGAAAACATGCATCTTCTTAACGCGAATTAATCTTTATGTCAATATGATTTAAAAAGGCATGAGCCAAAAACAACAAAAGGCCCCAAAGGGCCTCTTACTTCTAATTATAACAGTATTTATTAAGCTTCGAGAGTAGCTGGATTAAATCCATACTCGCTGTCTGGTGTAACTGAATAGTTTCCGTCTAAAGAACCTTCAACTGCCAATGCACCCGTTTTAACAATACCTGGATTGTTTCTTAGTGCAAAGTCAACGCTAGCATTACCACCTGAATAAGTCATTATCACTCCTCTTTATGTTTCTGCATAAACATCAAATAACTCATCTTTTGTTGCGTCATTTATGTATGCTTTATAAAACTTACTATATCCCAAATCGGCTATACCTTCAAGTAAAATCGAAAAAGATGAAGAATTCGTTAATTCTTTAACTACTTTGCAGATATGAATGATTGAATCTAGATTTTTTCCATGTATTACAGTGGCATAGGCCATTAAATCTTCTTCAGGATTTGGCGCCTTTACGCCCATAATGTCTTGATCAGCCTCTCTAAGAGCCTTTATTAGCTGTAAAACGAGCTTTGGTTCGGCTCTTTTGGTTTTCCCTGGAGCTTGTAGATAAATGATTCTAGAATCGGTATTAAAACCTGAGTCTCCAGTTCCCTTAATCACTTGAATCGGAATGTTGTGCACATTATGTACTTTGATTAGCAATTTTCCTGTACTAGACTCTGCGATGATTTCTTTAGCTTCTTTTATTATATCTTCTGCATGAGGATGCCCGTAACCTATTGAATTTACTTGCGTTCCTTTGTCTCCAAAGGCGCCTTGAAGCTTATAACCGCTTGAATTTTCTGTTTCTGAGTTCATTTCTCTCGTTTTCCCCTTAGATCGCTACATTACCGATTCTGCGCGGCCTGCGCCAAACATTTCGTGCATGATCATTTTTTGTTCCAATATCGTCACGCGGCCTTTATGCGTGATCTCGATCTTCGCCCGCACAAGCTGCGATTCCTTGTATAAATCCGCCTCAACGGTATATTTATCCGTGCTTTCATCATGGCTCACGACCGCGGGTTTATGCTGCGTGAACACCGCATTATAGGCATCCGGATCGAGTGAGTCGAGCAAGGGCATGTCGTGCGGATTATTGATCAAAATCACGTCGCCATCCTCATCGCCAACATTTTCAAAAGAAAAATTGCAAATAATTCAATAGATTAGCCTGTGTGAGCGACAAACCACCCTTGTCATTCACCGCATAAATCGGCTCTTCTGTACCATCTAGGTAATGGAAAAACGTCCCATCGCTCAAATATTGAAAGCTGAAAGAGGGCAAAGACGCGAAATTCGTGACTTTATAGACAAAATACTCTTGATAGAAAACAGTGCGCGCGCGTTTCACCTCGGAGGTGCCGACGGAAAATAATCCGGCGTTGGCTTCCGATTTTACACTATCAATGACTTTGATTGAATTGTCGCGGTCCAGGCGTTGCCAGTGCATCTATGTTTTGTATCCTTTATTTCTCCTGCATCATAGCAGATTCACGGCTTATTCGGTAGAGAAACCGTATTATTAATTTACTCTAAAATTTTTTGGGAAAGATAGCAAAAGTTAAAAAAACAATGCAAATTTTTTGAAATTAGGCGCTGAAAGCCTCGGAATAGGCGCGTTTCAGAATTTCAGGCATGGCGCCTTTTTCATGCACTTCGGTGCTAAGGATCTGTCGCCAACGGCGCGCGCCGGGTTTTCCTTGGAAGAGGCCGGTCATATGCCGTGAGATCGATTTGAGTGGCGTTTCATAGAGTTCGGCCTGTTTTTCGGCATAGTAGATCATGCGCTCAATAATGGTTTCGGGTGTCAGTAAATCGGCGGTCCCGTAGAGCTTTTGCTCGATTTCACGCAAAAACCAAGGGTTTTGGTACGCTTCGCGGCCAATCATCACCCCATCGAAGGTTTTGAGGTGTTTTTCAATATCCTCCATGCTGCGGATACCGCCATTCAACTGAATATCGAGATGTGGATAGTTTTTCTTAATGTTTTCAACAACTTCGTGCTGTAATGGCGGTATTTCTCGGTTTTCCTTCGGGCTAAGCCCGTGAAGCCATGCTTTGCGAGCGTGAATTATAAAGCTATTACAATTGCTTACACCGTGTGTTTCACGTGAAACAGTGCTCACAAACTTATCCAGCATTTCCTCCACAGGCGCATCATCAATGCCAATCCGGCATTTAACGGTCACGGGGATGGAAACCGCCTCGCGCATTGCCTGGATACAATCAGCGACGAGTTCGGGTTCCCCCATCAAACAAGCGCCAAATTGACCGCTTTGCACGCGATCGGACGGGCAGCCGCAATTCAGGTTAACCTCATTATAGCCAGCGTCTTCGCCCATTTTAGCGGATTCCGCCAGATCGTCGGGATTGGAACCACCCAATTGCAACACCACTGGCTTTTCCGTGGGATCGTAGTGCAAGAAGCGTTCCGCATGGCCATGGAGCAAAGCGCCCGTGGTTACCATCTCCGTATAGAGCGTGATCGACGGCGCAATCAGGCGATGGAAGTATCGGCAATGCCGATCTGTCCAATCCATCATCGGGGCAACGCTTATGGTTTTATCTGTTTGTTTTGTCATGGCTCATCTTGAATTTCGCCTTCATTTATCATATTTGATTGAAGATGCGTATCATTTTTACTCTCATCGCTACTTTATTTGTGTTTTTGCCGATCGCGGCTAAAGCACAAGAGAGCGCTTCTCCCGCGGTGGAGCAAGCCAAGAACGCCTATATCAAAACCTCCGGATTACCGATACCGCGTTTTATTTCCTTAGCTAAAAATAAAGTTTTTATGCGCACCGGGCCGGGGCTTCGGTACCCGATCCGCTGGGTCTACACCAAAAAACAAATGCCGATTGAGGTCATTCAGGAATTCGATACTTGGCGCAAAGTGCGGGATGTGGATGGCGCGGAAGGGTGGATCCACCAATCTCTACTTTCTGGCAAACGCACTGCATTAGCACAGGGAGAAGAGGGCGCGATTATGCTCAAAAAACCCGAAAGTGCGGCGCGACCCGTTGCAATGATCGAATCAGGGGTGATTCTCACGCTGGAATCCTGTGCCCAAAAATGGTGCAAAGCCACGGTGGATGGGTTTAAGGGATGGATTGAAAAAAAATCACTTTGGGGCGTTTACGCCGATGAAGAATTGGACTAGAATCTTATCTTAGGTATTCGCCTATTTCTTAATTATTAATCACAAAGCCAGATTTTTTATTAAACATCATGCTGAATGACCAACATAAGGCCGATGTCGCCTATCGGATTCTCTATACGATTCAGTCCCTTTGCGAGGACGAGGATCAGGGAACCGATGCCATGAAGGCGATCACGATTTTGTCTGGTGTGTATGTGGAAACCGCTTTCTTATTCGATAATTGTGATGAAGCGCTCCAAGGCAGCTTCTCAAAACTCGCCAATCGCTTGCAGTGTGAGCCACAGGCTGGCGAGATGGGCGATAAAGCTTTGCCGCCCGCGAGCATTATTGATTGCGATGCGGAAATGGGGCGTATGATCGCGCGCGAGTTTTTTGAAGAATGGCTCGATTGCGGCTATGAGTTTCACAATTTTCTCATTGAGGTAACGCAGCAGCTCTTTAGCTTGTTTGAAGGGCAGCAAACACAATATTCAATTGCGCATAATATTTTCATGGGGCAACGTAAGGCGGAGAGCTTTCGTCTGTTGGTAGAAACCACTTATCGCGCCATGGCGTATGAGCTTGCCGCGCAAGAGCTCTGTGATGTGGTGATTGAAAAGAAAATAGGCATTAATGGCTGGAACATGGCCGATAGCGTGAGCGGCTTGGCCGGTATGGCCGGACGTAAATTGTCACTCTCGCACGACGGGCGTAATCAATGTTGCTGGTTCCGCGGAACGGACTTACCGGACTTATTGGATCAAACCGCTTATGTGATGACACAAGAAGCTGTGCGTTTGGGCACACCCACAGGCACCGATTGGCGTTTTGGTTTACCCGCGAATGATACACCCGCCAATGCACCGACCTTATTGGTGAATTCGGTGGAGGCGATTTGCGAAGATTTCTTCAAGATTATGCAATTGTTTGATTATCACGATCAGGCCGTTTGTGCCGCGAAAGCTGCAGGACGCATGTTGGCCGTGGCTTGTGCCGGAGAACGCCCGGATTTAGAGCCTGCGATCGCCAAACCGCTTGCCATGGCGGCGATGACTGAGACCTATAAGAATGCGTGTGTGGAATACGCCGCGGTCAGCTATTAATTTTCTCTTTATAACAGCCATCTATGCTTGATTCACGGGAAAAGGCGGGGTAAGACTCGTTCTCATGAGCAATATAGCGAAAGCAGAGAACACTATGGGTTTCACGCAACAACTATCCTATTCCTATGACGAGCTTATTGAGTGTGGTAAGGGCAATCTTTTTGGTCCGGGTAACGCGCAATTACCGCTTCCGCCGATGTTGATGTTTGATCGTATCACCCATATTTCGGATGAGGGCGGTGAATTCGGCAAAGGTCAAATTGTCGCTGAATTGGATGTGAAACCAGATCTATGGTTCTTTGAATGCCATTTCGAAGGAGATCCTGTGATGCCAGGTTGTTTGGGGCTCGATGCGATGTGGCAATTGACGGGCTTTTTCTTGGGCTGGACAGGCGCACCGGGATCAGGCCGTGCGTTGGGGCTTGGTGAACTAAAATTCACCGACCAAGTTTTGCCAACAACGAAGCTGGTCAGATATATTATTGATATTAAGCGTCTGATTAATCGCAAGCTTGTGTTGGGTGTTGCCGATGGCAAGCTCGAAGCGGACGGTCAAGTTATCTATGAAGCCAAAGACATGAAGGTTGGCTTGTTTGATAATTCTGCAAGCGCATAGACTATTGTCTCTAGCGGATTGGTCCGATAGTCATCTCTGATTTTCTATTGATACCTCTATACATGTGAAGGTTAGTTTGCAGCTGTTTGATTGGTAATTCAAAAATTACTGTTAACGGCTGTGCCGTTGGTCTTGTTTTTCTGAAACGCGAAGTTTCTATGGCCTGATAAAAATTATAACCACGCTTGGGATCAGTAAAGGGTTCTTGATACGGTTCGGAGTTCATGAAAGTGCCATTGACAGCAGTCACAAGAAAATATTTACCTTGAGGATCGGCCCTAGTCTCTTGTGCAGTGCGTGTAACTCGAGCTGTCCATTCAAGTTCTAATTGCGCTTCTCGCTCTCTCGTTACCCCTGGCCTAAACATGGTGTGTTCTAAGCCTGCTTGCCTTACGAAGTCGAGTGTGTCTGCAAGCTCCGCCGCTTTTCTGTCCTCATAATAGGGAAGGGGTGCTCTTATTTGTGCAACCCTTGCTGAACCTCTTTTCTCAGCCCATTGGACAACCCACTTTCTAAAGCTGATTACATCGCCGATATTTAAACTCGTTACAAACTCTCTTGCCATGAGGCTGGTTATAAAGAAACTCTATTATTATGTCAACTATTTCTTGTTTGAGCTATGAAACGGAATCCTTTAAAAAGCTCCCATGACGTTTCTACTCAATAATGATAAGCCACGACGCGTTGTGGTCACAGGGTTAGGGATCATTTCCTGTATTGGAAATTCGATCGATGAAGTTCTCGCCAGTCTTAAAGCAGGCACATCCGGTATTACGGCGGATGAAACCATGAAAGAGATGGGTTTTCGCTCGCAAATATCGGGCAAGATTGACCTGAATTTGGAAGATCATATTGATAAGCGCCAGCTGCGCTTTATGGGGCCAGGGGCTGCGTATAATCAGCTTGCAATGGAACAAGCGATTGCGGATGCAGGCTTGAATGAGAGTGAAGTCTCAAATGAACGTACCGGGATCATTATGGGCTCTGGTGGTCCTTCAACAAGCGCGCAAATTGCGGCGGCGGATATTGCGCGGGAAAAAGGACCCAAACGTGTGGGGCCTTTCGCCGTGCCGAAATGTATGAGTTCTACAAACTCTGCCAACATCTCAACGAATTTTAAAATCAAAGGCGTCAATTATTCGATTACCAGTGCGTGTTCGACCTCCGCCCATTGTATTGGTAACGCGGCGGAAATGATCGCGATGGGCAAACAAGATGTTATGTTTGCTGGTGGTGGTGAAGAGCTCGACTGGGCGCTGTCTGTGTTGTTCGATGCGATGGGCGCAATGAGTTCGAAATATAACGACATGCCGGAAAAGGCAGCGCGTGCCTATGATGCGGATCGTGATGGATTTGTGATCGGTTCGGGCGGCGGTGTTGTCGTGCTCGAAGATTATGACCGTGCTAAAGCGCGCGGCGCAAAAATCTACGCCGAAGTCACAGGCTACGGCGCAACATCCGATGGAGCGGATATGGTTGCACCAAGTGGTGAAGGCGGGATGCGCAGCATGAAGCTCGCAATCCAAAATCTCGAAAAGCCCGTGACGTATATTAACACACACGGTACGAGTACGCCGGCGGGTGATATTACCGAGATCAACGCGATTAAAGAAGTGTTCGAACCGCTCGATCAAAACATGCCGCATATTAGTGCGACCAAATCAATGACGGGTCACTCGCTCGGCGCGACAGGGGTACAAGAAGCGATCTATTCGATCCTGATGATGCAACATAGTTTTGTGTGTCCGAGCATTAACATTGAAAATCTTGATGAAGGCGCGGCGGGGATGCCGATCGCGCAAGAATGTATTGATAATGTCGATCATCAATCGGTGATGTCGAACAGCTTTGGTTTTGGTGGCACAAACTGTACGCTTGTGATGAGTAAGGTGGACGATTAATGCAGTTCCTTGTGATTGGCCGTGACGGCACAGATGAGGAAGCACCGCAAAGACGCGCACAAGCAAGGCCAGATCATATCGCGATGGGCGATAAGCTGCTCGAAAGTGGAAATTTATGGTACGGCGCAGCGCTGATTGGGGATGAAGGACAAATGGTTGGATCGGCTTATATGGTCGATTTTAAAGATGAAAGTGAATTGAACGCGTGGTTGGCGATAGAGCCTTATAAGGTTCAAGGGGTTTGGCAGGAGATAGAGATTTTGCCGTGTAATACCAGAGACCCTTGGCAGTTTAATCGCCCCAAAGAGTTTTTTGAAAGTAGACAGAAATGACACATAAGACAGAATTAATGAAAGGCAAAAAGGGATTGGTCATGGGCGTGGCCAATGACAAATCGATTGCCTGGGGTATGGCGAGAACCTTGGCGGATCACGGCGCAGAGATGGCCTTTACCTATCAAGGCGATGCTTTTGGGAAGCGCGTCAAGCCGCTCGCAGAGTCCATTGGCGCGAATGTTTTGATTGATTGTGATGTCTCGAAAGAAGAAGATCTCGATAATGTTTTTGCGGTGCTCAAACAAGAATGGGGTGAGTTGGATTTTATTATTCACGCCATTGCTTTTTCGGATAAGGAAGAGCTCAAAGGGCGGTATGTGGACACGAGCCTCGATAACTTTCTGAATTCGATGCATATCTCTTGTTATTCTTTTACGTCGATCATGCGCCGCGCGGCACCGATGATGAGAGAGGGGGGCAGTGCCGTGACGTTGTCTTATTACGGCGCGGAAAAAGCCATGCCGAACTACAATGTGATGGGCGTGGCCAAAGCCGCCTTAGAAGCGAGCGTGCGTTACTTGGCAGCGGATTTGGGCACTGATGGTGTGCGTGTGAACGCGATTAGCGCCGGGCCGATGCGCACGTTGGCAGGAGCCGTGATCGGTAATGCGCGCACAACGTTTAAATACAATACGGTGACGGCACCACTGCAACGTCCTGTCGAATTGGATGAATTGGGCGGTGCGGGGCTTTACCTTCTGTCTGAGCTTTCCGGTGCCGTGACGGGTGAAGTGCATTATGTGGATTGCGGCTTTAACGTTGTCGGCATGCCTATGCCGGACCGGTTGACCGAGTTTGGATAATCTCCAAATTTTTAAATCCTTCGAAGGCCAATGGCGATTGGAACGTCAGATTGATCCGCATGGTCATTTTAACGGCACAGCCAGTTTTTCAAAAATTGATGATGTTACTTTATTGTATGAGGAGACGGGAACACTCTCTTTAGAAGCAGGAGAGGTGCTGGATGACGTTTCCAAACGCTATCTCTATAAATTAGAGGGAGATGCAATCGCCGTTTATTTTGATGATGGGCCGAACAAAGGCAATATCTTTCATCGTCTCAATTTCAATGATGACGGCATCGCACAAGCGGAGCATGTTTGTTATCCAGATCAGTATAATTCCACTTATACGATCGCGTCAGAGCAAGCATTCACGATAGAACATATCGTCAATGGCCCACGAAAAGACTATAAGATACTGAGTCACTATCAACGCGCCTAATAAGTCGATTTCTATTGACGTAAAACTATCATTTCCTTTATAAAGCCCAAAAAAAAGAGAGAGTGTGTGTGATGAGTATTATAAATCCAATTGATTTTGAAGTAGCCGTCTTGGTCAATAGAAGGGTTGATGGAATTGTTCCTAGATTAAATCGACTGATTGAAGAAGTCGGCTTTGTTTTTCCGCCTAATAGTGAAGTCCCGCAGAGCGTTGTTGATAAACTAAATCATCGTCCTGATTCTCTCACGGCAGAAGAATGGCGTGACTTACCGTATTCATTTCTTCCGGAAGATAAACAAGCCCTTATTGAGCTATCGCTTGGCATCGAAGTATTCGGACAAAAAGCTATTGAAGCGCTTGATTCTGTTTGTGGGGATTTTTTTAAATTGGATGGCGCTCCAAGACACGCGATAAGGCCACAGCCTTAATCGCTATAACGGCATAAAAAACGCGCTCCATAGATAGGAACGCGCTTTAAAAATTCTATAAAAATACTCTAATTAAAAGCCTTTTGTGGCTTCACCGCTTTCGATAGCGGCCAATGCTTTTTCCTTTGAAAGGATCGCGCAGAGTGTTGCACCTGACTTACCACATGTGCCTTTGGCCATGTAGCCGCCTTTTTTGGTTTGGGTGATGACGGGATTCTGCATCACGACACCTTTTTCTTTTGTTTTTACGTTGTACGCTGTTATTGGCATGAAAAACCTCCTTTTCGTGAAGTTGATCGGCGTGATCAATATCATCAATTATATCATGAAACGGAGCTTTCGAAGAACTGAGAAAATTATCCAATAAAATCAGTTGGTTAGTGAACGGATAGCATGTTTTCGAGCAAAATATCAGGCTCATCGGAAAACAGTGTTTTAACACCCATTCCTTGCAATTCTCGCGCTTGATGGGGGTCATTCACTGTATAGACGAGCGGTGTGTAATCATTGTCGATCGCGCTTTGAATAGCTTCAGGTGAAGCCAATTTCACCCCAAAATTGATTGTTTTTGCGTTTAAATAGTCCGCAATCTCGAGCC
>JBCDCD010000013.1:0-13836 GCA_039182445.1 Pseudomonadota bacterium
GCTAAAATTATTGACTAAATCACTGATATTACTCAATTTTTAACCTTTTATTGGTAACATTAACGTTACTATCGCATATTTTGCGTTTTTTTAAACGAAAAGCTTTTCAATAAAATCAATAATTTAAGCTTTCGGTAACTATTTCTACGTATCATGGTAGTTAGGGTTTATGAAAAAATACCCAAAATATTTGTATTTGGGGACGAAAAGTAAGGGAAAAATGAGGAACAAGGGAATCCTATCAAGCGTCAAACAACGTCTTAGACGAAACCGTCTGGGCGAACTTCTTGTTTTAAACGGCACGCTTTCCCCTGATCAATTAAAAGTCGCCCTCGCCCACAGTCAACAATCAGGCCAACAGCTTGGTCATGTCTTGGTTGCCGAATCATTGGTGACGCAAAACGCGATTCGCCGCACCTTGATGGAACAGTTTATGTACCGTTTCTTGATGACCACGATTGCGATTTTCATCGCGATGGCCTCCATGGGTTTTGCTAAACGGGCGAATGCGGGTGACATTCAAGACGCGACAACACGCATTTCTTTCACACAGGATGCATTTCAAAAAGCGAGTTACTATCCAAAACTTTTTGGATCACAAGAAAAAAGATCGTCTTCTTTAAAAGCGTTCACCAAATGGACGGGAATGTTTGAGCGTTTCAATAGAACACTCAACAGTAATATTAATACGCCCGAGATTGTTTCTTTAAAGCGCAGTATTCAAGGATTACAGGGCATGCCGCTTGATAAAATGGCAACACAAGTTAATGCGATCATGAACAAGAAAAGATATATTGAGGATGCCGATAATTACGGTAAGAGTGATTATTGGGCAACACCTGTTGAATTTTTTAAGCGCGGTGGTGATTGTGAAGACTTCGCGATTGCAAAATATACAGCACTTCGCACCCTTGGTGTTCCAGATAACAGAATGCGCATTGCGATTGTTCAAGATCAAAAGAAGAATATTCCGCACGCGGTTCTGATTGTTTACACCGACACCGGTGCGATGATTTTAGACAATCAAATTAAAACTGCGACGAAAGCGACAAAAATTAAACATTACAAGCCAATCTTTTCTATCAATCAAAGCGCTTGGTGGTTACACACAGCGCCAAAAGGAAACGTGACACGCGTTGCGTCGGCAGCACAGTAATCAAAAGAAAAAGTTTCTGGGGGTGTTAAAGTCGGGTTTATCCCGACTTTTTCTTTAGTTTATTTTATGGACGCAATGCGCAGCACGTTGGTTGTACCACTTACCCCAAACGGAACGCCCGCCGTCAGCACAATTTTATCGCCTTTTTGACCATAACCTTTTTCCTGCGCCAAATCAGTCGCACGATCGACCGTTTCTGAAAAGTTTTGAACATCGGCGATATATAATGTGCGTACCCCAAAAGAGAGCACAAGCTGCCGCGCTGTTTTAATATTTTGCGTTAAACATAGAACAGGAACATCAGGGCGTTGGCGTACCGTGCGCAACGTTGTCGAACCGGACGTCGTATAGTTCACAATCGCCGCCGCACCAATATCATGCGCAACATGAGTCGCCGCCACCGTAATCGCATCGGATGCATCCGGTTCGGTTTCTGGATGATCTGAGTGCATAATTCGGCGGTAATTTTTATCGCCTTCCGTGCTTTCACAAATACGATTCATCATCGAGACCGCTTCCACTGGATAATCACCAACAGCGGTTTCTGCCGACAGCATCACCGCATCCGCGCCGTCATAAACCGCTGTCGCCACATCAGAGGCTTCCGCACGTGTGGGTCGTGGATTATCAATCATTGATTCAAGCATCTGTGTCGCAACAATAACCGGCTTACCCGCATGACGCACCTTGCGCACGACGCGCTTTTGAACCGCAGGCACACCTTCCGGTGGAATTTCAACACCTAAATCCCCGCGGGCGAGCATAATGCCATCCACGAGTTCAACAATATCTTCAATGGTTTCCACCGCCGACGGTTTTTCAATTTTTGCCATGAGCGCTGCACGACCATCAATAAGATCAATCGTTTCACGCACATCATCCGGCCCCTGTACAAAGCTTTGCGCGACCCAATCAACATCCATATCAAGCGCGGCTTTGAGATCTTCTTTGTCCTTTTTGGTGAGTGGTTCGACCGGCAATATCACACCGGGGATATTAAAGCCTTTGTGATTCGACAGCTTGGTGCCTGCAACAATCTTGGCTTGCAGGCTTTCTTTATTCTTTTTAGTAATCGTCGCGCGAATTTTACCATCATCGAGGAGAATATCATCGCCTTTATCCATCGCCGAGATCACTTCGGGATGTGGTAAACAAACACGTGTTTCATCACCAAGCGTTTCATCCAAGTCAAACGTAAAATCCTGCCCTTCTGTCAAAACCACCGATTCGTCTTTAAAATCACCAATACGAAATTTGGGTCCCTGTAAATCCGCAATCAAGCACACCGGACGATCAAATTCTTTTTCGAGCGCCCGCGCTGTTGCAACATTTTTAGCGTGGGCTTCGTGAGAGCCATGCGAAAAATTCAAACGAAATACATCCACTCCTGCTTCAAACAAAGCGCGCATTTTTTCCGGAGGTCCCGAAGCGGGTCCCAACGTGGCAACAATTTTGGTCTGGCGGTATCGGCGAATAGTCTCAGTCATGGTCTCTTTTCTAGGCTTTATTATTATTTTTGTCTATTGAATCAGAAAAATGCCGCCAGGCCAAAGAAAAGATAAAAAACATGCGTTTTGCAATATATTTTGGGTAACATTTTCTGTTTTTCAGGCGAATATAGTCAAAATAAAGGAATTAAACATGAAGTATTTACTGATTTTTATGGTGGCTTTGAGCGTTGGTATTGGCAGCGCAGCCATAGCAATGGATAGTCAAGAAAAGGAAAATATGATCATGACAAAAAGCGGCAATGAAGTTTCAATTGATCATCTCACCGATGAGCAGAAATATGTGACAATGGAAGGCGGTACGGAAAAGCCGTTTCAAAATAAATACTGGGATCATAAAGAAGACGGTATTTATGTAGATATCATCAACGGCAAACCCCTTTTCTCTTCGACCGATAAATTTGATTCTGGCACAGGTTGGCCAAGTTTCAGCCGTCCGATTGGTGAGTCCATTATTGATGAGCATGAAGACAGAAAATTCGGCATGGTACGCACCGAAGTAAAGTCATCCGAAACCGATTCACATCTTGGCCATGTGTTTAATGATGGCCCCCCTGAAGAAGGTGGCTTGCGTTACTGCATCAACTCGGCTTCCTTACGCTTCGTGGCGAAAGCTGACCTCGAAAAAGAAGGCTACGGCGAATATCTAAAGCTCTTTGAAGAATAAAAATAATTTGACATAATATTAAATATTCTGTACTTTGCTCACCATGTATGATGAGCAAATACAAAACGGGTTATTTAGTATCGCGTCCTCAGAGAGGTTTTATCGCGTTACAGAAGGCGACGAGATTGTAGAATGGTGGCACTCGTTTTTCTCTCTTGTGGATAAAACAACTCCTGTTTTTTCAGCTGCGAGTATAAGTGCACAACTTCACATTGTAAATTCATCACAAGGATATTTTGATGTCATCGCAACTAGTGCCATGAGAGAAGCCTCTTTTGAAAAAACTGTATTTTTTCCAACAATGGGCGCACGCGGAAAAGTTTTAATGCCTCAATGGCGTCGTTTATATGATTTTTTTAATGAACTAAAAGATAGGCCTGTAAGTTTTGGACTAAACCCACGGTTTTCTGAAACAGCAACCAATTGTCGCACTGCTGTACGAGACGGCTTTCGGTTAATAGGAGCTGATTTGCCTTCAAAGCATACTAAATCAATCGCGGGTATGAGAGCGCCTTCACTGATTCAGTGAGATTCTAAAGCTCAATATAAATCTCGAAAAAGAAGGCTATGGCGAGTATCTAAAGCTTTTTGAATAGTAAGTTTTTTATAAAAACTTTACCCAGAATAGGCGAATCCTGATATATTCTATATGTAACGTATCTAAACAAGGATTCTCCTTGATTTTATCACATAGCCAGATCATTTCACCGCCCGCGGGCAGCCCTGTCCGCATTGTAGAAAATTATTTTCTTGTCCCAGCCGCAGCATTCGCCTTGCGGCTTTTTTATTGTTCACTTTCACCCTCACCAAAAGGAGTCTTTTGACATGTCCAAAAAGTCACGTAAAAAATCACGCAATAATAATGTTGTGAACCCCTTCTTTGATGAGAATGGTGGATCGAAACATTACGACCAAAATCACGGCTCTGACTGGCACCCGCTTGATGATCAAATTGACGGACGGCGGGATAAAAAATACGTGAAAAATATTAAGCCGCGCTCTGAAGGTCAGGCTGAACTGATGAAAGCGATTGATCAGTATAATCTGACTCTCGCCGTTGGCCCTGCCGGAACCGGAAAAACTTATCTCGCGATTTCCAAAGCTGTTGAAGCGCTGGATCAAGGAAAAATCGAGCGGATTATTCTTTCCCGCCCCGCCATGGAAGCTGGCGAATCGATTGGTTATCTCCCTGGTGGCCTTGATGAGAAAATGGCGCCCTATCTTCGCCCGCTCTATGATGCACTTGGTGACCGTATGGGCGGCAAGAAAGTCCGCCATTTGATGGATGACGGTACCATTGAAATCGCCCCTGTTGGCTTTATGCGTGGACGAACACTGAACAATTCCTTTGTGGTCATTGATGAGGCACAAAATTGTACCTATGGGCAGCTCAAAATGCTGATGTCCCGGCTTGGCTGGCATTCCACGATGGTGGTCACAGGAGACCCGGATCAATCCGATTTACTCGATGGGATGTCCGGTCTTTCCGATATTATGACCCGCGTTGACCCGCTCCCGAATATCGCCGTATGCCGTCTGGGCAAGGAAGATATCGTGCGTCATCCACTTGTGGCTGAGATGCTGACAGTGCTTTAAAAAATAGTCTTTGTGCGGTATAAAACCCGCATGAAGAAAAATCAGCTTATCCGTCTTATTGTTATCCTTGTTTTGGGGCTTGGCTTTGCGGCTGCCATTGCTGCGTATCAAATAAAAAGCGAGCAGGAATCCGGCGCGCTCACAATTGTTAAAAAAGAAGAACAACCGTCGATTGTTTCTGAAAACTTTGGCGGACCGTTTACGTTAACAACGCATACAGGAGCACGCGTCACCGAGAAAAATTATGAGGGCCAATGGCGCATGATTTATTTCGGTTTTACTTACTGTCCTGCTATCTGCCCGACAGAGTTACAAAAGATGACTCTCGTGCTTAATGAGCTGGGTGAGAAAGGCGAAACAATCACCCCCATCTTTATTTCCGTTGATCCAGAGCGCGACACGGTCGAGGTGATGAAAGACTATCTATCCCTCTTCCACCCGCGCTTTATCGGTCTGACAGGCACCGTACAAGAAATTGAGAAAGCGAAAAAAGGCTACAAGATTTACGCCGCAAAAGTACAAGACGAAACAATGAGTGATTACACCGTTGATCATTCGTCCTTTATTTATCTGATGGATCCGGATAATAACCTGCGCCGTATTTTTAAAATCCAAGATAGCGCGGAAGACATAATCGATTTTATCAACCGCACGTTGTAGAAATTTCTCAAGGCACGCAGCAAATCATGCTAGGATTGATGTATAAAAAGTAAAATTCTTTACGGGGTACATCATTATGAAAAAATTTCTTTTAGGCGCCGCCTGTATTGCTCTTTGTGGCACAACGATCTCTCACGCCAACGCAGCTGGTTTTTATATCCAAGAACAATCCGTCAAAGGATTGGGGACCGCCTTTGCAGGTTCTACCACCTCCATCGATGATGCAAGTACGATTTATTTTAATCCCGCCGGGATGACAAAGCTTGATCCAAGAATTCAAGGTAATTTAGGTGTTCATTTACTCATACCAAGTGCTGACATCACCGATACAGGAACCTCTTCGGCTTTGGGGGGGGTAACAATTGGCGGTAATCCAGATAATCCTTATGCTCCTTCGCCTGTTCCAAATGCCTTCTTGGCCGCACCAATAGATATCTATGATCATCAGTTATGGTTTGGAGTTGGTGTGACAGCGCCTTTTGGATTAGCGAGTGAGTATGATACTAATGACTTCAACGCTTTTGATTCTACAGATACTGAATTAACAACTATTAATGTTGGCCCCGCTGTAGCTTATGAAGTAAGTGATAAAATATCTATTGGTGGTGGTATTGATATTCAATATGTGGACGCAAATTTAGAAGCACTTGTTGATACTGGTGTTTTAGGTTTAGGAACTGGAATATCAAAATTAGAAGGTGACGATATTAGTTTTGGTTATAATCTCGGTATACAGATACGTCCGCGCACAGATACTGAGATTGGCCTTCACTATCGCTCAAGAGTTGAACACGAATTAGATGGAAATATTAGCCTTAGTGGTTTGGCCGCAGGTAATTTTAATGAATCTGGAACAGCAGATCTAGATTTACCTAATATCGCAACGGCAGGGGTAGCGCACGATGTTAATGATAAATTTCGTGTAATGAGTCAGTTTACTTGGTTCGGTTGGAGTAGCTTTGACGAAATTGATGGTGAAACAGATTCGGGCGCAAACGACCCTGATCCCGTGGTCCAAAACTATAGCAATACTTTTGCTTTAGCACTTGGGGCAGAATATGACCTGAATCCGCAATGGACACTTCGAGCAGGATATCAGTTTGACCAAACGCCAACCAATGACCAGTTTAGAACAACAAGAACACCGGATGGCGACAGAAACTGGTTTAGTGCTGGAGCAACGTACAACTTTAATGATCGACTTTCTATTGATTTGGCAGGAACGTATATTGATATTGCCGATGAAGAAATTAACTTACAGCGAAATGATGTTGGCGCTGGACCAACGGTAACAGTGTTAGGAGATACTGAAGGGTATGTTGGAATTGTTGCTGCAGCAATAAATTACAAATTCTAATCCTAGTATACTTATTTAAAATAAAAAGCGGCTTTGATAGCCGCTTTTTTTATACACAGGCGATATTCAAAACCCCTCACCATGAGATACGAATTGGTATAAAATTTTGCTCATGAAAAAACTTCTTTTCGGTGCAACCCTTCTTATCTTTATTGCCTCTCCTGCCTATGCGGCTGGTTTTTATTTACAAGAACAATCGGTCAAAGGATTGGGCATGGCATTTGCTGGTTCAACTACCTCCATCAACGATGCAAGCACGATTTATTTTAATCCTGCCGGTATGACCGATTTAGAACAAGGGCAAATTCATGCCGGGGTAAACCTTATGATTCAGCATGGAGATATTAGTGATACAGGATCAACTTTTTTCGGTCCGCCGATCGCACCCGCAGCGGAAGGTAATCCTTATGATCCAATAGCTCTGCCCAATCTTTATGCCGCTTATCCGTTTCATATTTTCGGTAAAGAAATTTGGGGTGGTTTGGGTGTGTCATTGCCTTTTGGCATTACGAGCGATTATGGCGGCGCCGCTTTTAACCGTTTTGATGCCACCGAAACGGAGTTGAACACTATTAACCTTACCCCAGCCCTTGCCGTGGATATAACCGATATGCTGTCTGTGGGCGCAGGGCTCGATATTCAATATGCCGAAGCAGACCTACGTGCGGCTTTTAATGCAGGCACACCAGGGACAACGCGGATAAAGGGGGATGATATTAGTTACGGCTTTAATATTGGTTTACAAATCGAACCGGTAGAGACAACCAAGATCGGCTTGCATTATCGTTCAGCAATTAGCCACGAATTAGATGGTAGAATTATTAATATTGGAACTGGTTTAGACACAAATGAGCCGGGGACATTAGACCTTGATTTACCCGATATCGCAACAATTGGTATTGGTCATGACGTTAATGATCGCATGCGTATTATGGGCCAAGTCGCCTGGTTTGGTTGGGATCGATTCAATGATATAGATGGAAATACGGATGCGGGTGTTGCAACAGACCCTGACCGACTACAACAAAACTATGATGATACATTCGCGTTTGCAGTTGGCGGTGAATATGATTTCAATCCACAATGGACGTTTCGTGTAGGCTATCAGTATGATCAAACGCCCACCAATGACCAATTTAGGAGTACACGCAATCCCGATGGCGATCGCCATCAAGTGAGTGCTGGGGGCACTTATAAGCTTACCCCAAATCTCGAGTTAGATTTTGCTGCAAGCTATACGGATATTGGTGAAGAAACTGTCAATGTCGCTCGTAACTTTGGTGGTAATGCCATTATTCTTGCCGATACAGAAGGCTACATTGCGAACGTCGCAGCCGCTATTACCTGGAAATTTTAATCCTCAATAATAGAGTTGAGCTTCATGGCAAGGCCCATGGAACCATCCACCTTAAGCTTACCTGTCATAAAGGCCATGGTGGGGTCTTGCGTACCGTTCATAAACCCCTGAAAGGTTTCGATTGAGCAAATCAATGTACAATCCGCATCATTATCATCATGAGAAATACTGGGCGGGTTATCATTTCCATCAATAAAAATAAGGCCATCATCGCCAAAATCAAATTTTACTTTGGCATCAATTTGCGGCGCCATCGCCATTTTTTGTTTTATTTCTTCGGTTACGGACTCTAATGACATGAAAACTCCTTTTTTCTTATTCTACCATCGCCATATTATCAATCAATCGTGTTGTGCCAATCCAGGCAGCAGCCAACACTCTATTCGGATCATCAGGAAGAAAGGTGTCACTATTGCGATAGGTGCAATAATCGACTTTACCAAAACCCTTATCCAGCAAAGATTTTATCGCTTCATCCTCTGAAATCTGATTAGCGACCATTTGTTTTAAGATCTGATTGAGATAGATCGCGATTTGATACTCATCTTCTGATAAATATTGATTGCGTGACGAAAGTGCCAATCCATTATCATCGCGCACTGTTTCGACGGCTTTTACTTCAACAGGAATATTTAGCTCTTTCACCATATCTTTGATAACTTGCAATTGTTGAAAATCTTTTTCGCCAAACAGCGCAATATCGGGAGAGCACTGCATCAACATTTTTAAAACAACGGTACAAACACCATCAAAAAAATGGGGGCGATATTCACCTTCCAATGGCTGATCAGGACTAGAAACACGCACTATTTGAAAGCCGCTAGGATAAACCTCTTCTACTGTAGGGGCGTAAAGATGAGTAACTCCAAGCGATTCTAACCTAGCAACATCCTCATCTAGAGTTTTAGGATAGGCATCCAGATCTTCTCCTTCCGCAAATTGAGTAGGATTGAGAAATATGTAAGGCAAACAGATATCGGCAGACTTTTGACCTTCTTCGACCAATTTTAAGTGTCCTTCATGCAGCGCTCCCATTGTGGGCACAAAAGACAACGTCTTGCCTTCCAGCCATAAGGGCTCACGAAAAGCGCGTAATTCTTGAACGGTTTTGATAATATTCATTGAGGCAGACTCTATGCCTAAAACTGGGCTTCGTCTAGCTCCATCAACGGCTCGGCCCCCGCCATAATCGCCTTGAAATGCCAGTCAGCTTCAGGGAGCATCCGGGTGAAGAAGAAACGCGCCGTTTTGATCTTGGCTTCATAGAAAGATTTATCCTGATCGCCGCTGTCTTTTAATTTTTCTTGTGCAACCTTGACCATTTGAATCCACATATAGCCCATCGCAACCAACGCGAATTGACGCAGATAATCTGTCGAGGCCGCACCCGCTTCAATCGGATCTTTTAATCCACGCTGCGCCGTCATTGCGGTTGCTTGTTGTAATTTGGCAAACGCTTTCGCAAGTGGAAAAATAAATTCCTGAAGATCGGCGTTGCTTTGGTTTTCTTCAATAAATTCACTGACCGGATGGAAGAAACGGCGTAGATAACGTCCCATATGTGCACCCATTTTACGTCCGACTAGATCCAAAGCCTGAATACCGTTGGTGCCTTCATAAATCATCGCGATCCGCGCGTCTCGTGCATATTGTTCAACACCATATTCCCAGATATACCCATGACCACCATGAGTCTGAATAGCTAACGACGAAACCTCAAAGCCCATATCAGTAAGATAGCCTTTGAGAATTGGTGTCATGAGTGCGACGAGATCATCAGATTCTTGACGTTGAGCCTGATCAGGGTGTTTCATCGACATATCGAGATGCATTCCAACCCAATAAGACAACGCCCGCGCTCCTTCACAAAAAGCTTTCGAGGTGAGCAACATGCGCCTTACATCCGGATGGACAATAATCGGATCAGCTGGTTTATCTGGAGCCTTCACACCATCTAGCGAGCGCATTTGTAGACGGTCTTTCGCATAAGCAAGCGCATTTTGATACGCAACTTCAGCAATGCCAAGTCCTTGCATCGCCACGCCTAAGCGCGCCGCGTTCATCATGGTAAACATGGCTTTTAAGCCTTTGTTGGGTTCACCCACGAGCCAGCCTTTGGATTCTTCAAAATTCATCACACATGTCGATGAGGCTTTAATCCCCATTTTATGTTCGATAGAACCGCAAACAACGCCATTCACACCCATATCTTCCGGTAGATATTTTGGTACGACAAAAAGGGAAATACCTTTTACCCCTTCTGGCGCATCAGGTAAGCGCGCGAGCACCAAATGCACAATATTTTCTGTCAGATCATGTTCGCCCGCCGAAATAAAAATCTTTGTGCCCGTTACATTATAAGAGTCATCATCGTTCGGATCAGCCTTTGTACGGATCAACCCCAAATCAGTGCCACAATGCGGTTCGGTCAAACACATCGTACCCGACCATGTTCCTTCAATAAGTTTAGGAAGATACGTATCCTTTTGTTCGCTTGTGCCAAATTGGTGAAGCGCTTCATACGCCCCTTGAGATAATCCCGGATACATCCCAAAGGAAAAATTGGCGGAACAGATCATTTCCTGCATCACCGTATTCACCAACATCGGTAATCCCATACCACCATATTCTGGATCGGCGGAAACACCACACCAGCCCCCTTGAATAAATTGATCATAGGCCTCTTTAAAGCCCTTCGGCGTTGTTACTTTTCCATTTTCGAGCTTACAGCCTTCTTCATCGCCACTTTGGTTAATGGGAAATAGCACCTCTTCACATAACCGCCCACCTTCTTCCAAAATCTGATCGACCAATTCAGCATTGGCTTCTTCAAAATCTGGGATTTCCGTGAGCTGTTCAGCCCCCAAAACCTCATGTAAAACAAAACGAATATTGTCCATTGGCGGAGAATAGATAGGCATCAGCGATCCTTTATTTAAGTTCTTCGAATTATTGAATTTTTACTCTATAATTATAGCACAAAACAGCGTGTCGTTCCATGACAACTCACCTGTATTGCTTTTATTTATAATGAGTAATTTTTCTTAAATATTTCTTAACCTCAATACGCGATCCTAATGGGATATATCGCGATTACACATCCAAATAGGGTATCAAAAAGAGGGGCATTATGACTGATCAAGCCAACCTGCAAGCCGTCCAATCACCGTCGGCAAATTACAATGATTTAAAATTTTATTTTGCCAATTTAAACACGATGTTTTCTATCCGTGATGTCCTGGCAACAGATATGATGATCAATATGCCACAAGGTGGCCTTCCCCATCGTATTAATGAGATCTCATCGATCACCAAAAGAATTTACGCTGAAACAACAACTAAGTCCGTAAGTAGCTTACTAGATCAGGTCGAAAGTGAAGCCGAAAACAATAAACAAGATTGGAGTGAGTGGGATTTGGCTAATTTAGCTGAAATGCGTCGTATTCATTCTCACCTGTCTGCTTTACCGCCTGAGCTTTATATCGCTTCTGTTCAAATTTCAAATGAAGGCCGCAAAATGCATCAGGCGGCGATGAAACTAGGCGATTGTAAACAAGTTGTTCCTTATGTTCAAAAAGTTGTCGATACTTATAAAAAAATTGGTGATCTAAAACAGAAAAAATTTGGCACAGCCTCACCTTACCGTTCGTTGCTTATTGGTTATGCAAGCGACATTAGCGATCGTCAAATGGATGATCTTTATGATTCGCTCTTAGGGCCACTCAAAGATCTCTATCAAAAAGCACTTGATAAACAAAATATGCAAGAATTGCCTAAATCTTTAGAAGGAAATTTTTCGAAAACCGATCAAATGTGGCTCAATAAAACCGTGCTGGAGCTTATGGGCTTTGACTTTGAGCGTGGCGGTCTTTTTGTTTCCAACCTATCGCCAATGATGGGTGGTCATGCCGACGATTCCCGTGTCTTGGTACGATGCAATGAAGAAACCAGCTTCCTCGACTCGCTTGAAGACACACTCTATCAAGGTGCACGCGGTCTGTATCGTCAAAATCTACCACAAATGTGGAAATCACAACCCGTCGGTCAAGACCAAGGCATGATTATGATGAACACACTCAGCATGTTGTTCTCAACCATCATCGGACGGACGCCACAGTTTTTTGAATTTATTTCAACACGCGCCGAAGGTGTATTCCGTCAGTTTAAAAATGATTCTTTTGATCCAGAAAATCTCTATCAGCTCAAAAAAGTTTTAACGCGAACAACACAACGCAATCAAGCCGATGAATTCAGCAAAATCTTCCATGATATTTTGCGTTATCGTATTGAGCGTGACTTGATTAATGAAGATTTAAAAGTAGAAGAGCTCCCCGACCGATGGAATGCGGAAAGTAAAGAGCTTCTCGATGAAGAACCAAATGCCCTCCAAGATGGTGTGTTGCAAAACCCAGATTGGTTCACGGGTCGCTTTGGGTTTATTCCAACCAACACTTTGTCGCACATCATGGCGGCGGAGCTACAAGAAAAACTCTACCAAACCCTCCCCAACATGTCTGACAACATCGTCAAAGGTGATTTCTCTGATATGCATGAATGGCTCAGTGAGAATATTTATGGTCAGGGACGTTTGCGCGGTACCTTTGCGACTATGACGGGTCTTATTGGCCATGATATAAGCCCAGAGCCACTTATAACACATCTGAAACGCCGCTATTTAAGCGATAAACGCTAGTTTCTTGAATTTTCAGTCTTTTTGACCTATCGTATGGGCAGTTAAGCAATAACTGACCAGAGATAAGGATTATGTGATGAAAAAATTACTCGGATTGGCCACCATTCTTGGCGCAACAGCCGCTTTAGGCGCCTGTAGCACTGCGTATGATTGTAATGACGAATTAGACAATTGTAGTCGTGGCGGCGCCTACACAGAAGAGCGTACCGCTACAGCGCCTGAAAAAGTCATGGCGCCAGCACCAGCTCCGGCCCCTGTTGCAGCACCAGCGCCGCAACCTGCGCCAGCGCCTGTTGTTGTGAAGCAGCCTGAACCAGCTCCTGTTCCAGAGCCTGTGATTGATGACACACCCATGATGACATCCGCAGAAGAGCAGTTCACAACAATTTCAAAATAAGAGATTGTAAAAAAGGTAAAAGAAAAGGCGCTGATGATAGCGCCTTTTTTATTTTTAATTTCTCAGCGGTTTGCCTTTTTCAAGCATATGCTCAACACGTGCTTGTGTACCTTCGTTACGCACCAGCTTCATGAATTCCTGACGTTCGAGATCATAAATCTTGTCTTCATGCATTGGTTCGGTCCAATCAGCCTTATCGCCGCCCGTTAAAACCGTCGCAACAGATTCAGACACCACCACGTCATAATCAGTGGCTTTACCGGAGGTATGAAGATCGGCGACAGCCAAATCCAACGCCGCTTTCCCGGTGGCACCCGGTAAACGAATTTCTTCGGCAGGCTCTGGCGCTTTATAATCTTTAGCGAGCTCTAATACCTTTTGCTTTGCATCAAAAAGAAGACGATCCCGATTCATGGTGATGCCATCACTTTCGGTTAGATATAAA
>JBCDCD010000014.1:0-13624 GCA_039182445.1 Pseudomonadota bacterium
CCGGTTAAGCGTTTCTGATATTCGGCATAAAGAGGGTAGAAAGGCGCGCTACTTTTGAGCTTGCCGATAGCAATAATTTCTACAGTGGCATTGAGTGACGACATCCATTAGGAATGCCGCATATTTACGGGAAAATAAAGCGTTTTATCGTGTGTTACGCGCTATGGAGCGGTGATGAAGAGGAGGGTTGATCCATCATCCACATTTTCTCGATATTATAAAATTCTCTCACTTCCGGACGGAAGAGGTGAATTATCACATCGCCCGCATCGACAACAACCCAATCACCTTGCGCCGCACCTTCGATACGAATATCGGTGATGTCACGACCATGAAGGCGTTCTTTCAGCTTTTCAGCCATACGGATTGTTTGTGTGGAGGATGTTCCAGAAGCGATAATGATAAAATCGGCCAAACCAACTTGATCATCTAATGCGATCGCTTCGATATCGAGGGCTTTGTCGTCTTCCAAAGATTGGATAACAAAGTTTTTTAAGTCGGACTTTTGAAGCAGTCCTTTGCTTTTCACTGTTAGAATTGTTGCTCTCCTATGTTTATTGCAATTACTCCATTTTTAACGAAAGGGCACAAAAAAAGCCAACCCAAATTCAGGTTAGCTCGGATAATCTGCCAAATCATTACTGATCAGTTTGTTTGCAATCAAAAAGAAGATTGATGGATTTACGCCCACATACCCTCTCTTTCCGATCTGTTTTGTTCTAAAACAAACATCCTGTTCATAACCTTATTATATCGCGGATTCGTTTAAACAACAATTAATATAGCGCTGTAACCCGCATAAAACCTAGGTAAGTTATTGTTTTTTCTTGTTTTTGTTTCTTATCTGAGTGGACGAAATATCGAGCATTTTATTGGCTTTTAGCCAGTAAACACCGCGTTTTTTAAGGTTTGTTTGGCGTCCCATTGTGGTGAAAAAATGCGGTACTTTTGTGTAGTGGCGAAGGGGTGAACGCTTCACAAGATGCTGTGCCGGCGGGCGGGCAATAAAGCAGATCGGTACCATATCGAGGATTTTTTGCCACTCATCCCATTGATGAAAGATATGGGCATTGTCCATGCCGCAGATCCAGAGAAAATCAGTGTGGGGGAATTGAGTGTTCAACGCCTCGATAGTTTCATGCGTGTATTGTGTGCCCAGATCAGCTTCTAAATGCGTTGGCATTTGGCGCGGGAAGGGGGCTAGCATATCGTCGACTTTTTTGTATCTTTCCTCATAAGGGCGAATATCTTTTTTATCTTTCAACGGGTTTTGCGGTGTCACAATCCACCAGACAAAATCAAGGCCGAATTTGGCTTTGGCGAGGCGGGCAATGTGGAGATGGCCGCTATGCGGCGGATTAAAGGAGCCGCCGAGCAAACCTATGCGCATACCATCCCATCGTTGGGTTTCCATTAGGGAGGGTTGGGAAAAGGGGGCGCGTTTCTTGGTCATGGAAAAGTTATGGGCGTGTGTGCCCGTTGCCTTTCACAATATATTTAAAGGTAGTCAGCTGGCGAATACCGACAGGCCCACGGGCATGGAGCTTGCCGGTACCGATACCGATTTCCGCGCCCATGCCAAATTCACCGCCATCGGCAAATTGCGTCGAGGTGTTGTGCATGACAATCGCGCTATCAACGCGTTTTATAAATTCTTGAGTTGCCGTGTCATCATTACTAATAATCGCATCGGTATGATGGGAGCCATAGGTGTTAATATGCGTGATCGCCTCATCAATAGTCGCCACCATTTTCGCGCTGATCTTTTTATCGAGATATTCAGTGCGCCAATCTTCTTCTGTGGCGGTTTGAACTTTGTCATGAATCGATTGAATGGTCTCGTCGCCTACGATTTCACAATTCTCATTGCACAGCATATCCAGAACGTCATGGATAAACTCTTTGGGCAGCGCTTGATCAAACAACAATGACTCAGCAGAGCCGCAAATACCCGTACGGCGAAGTTTGGCGTTCTTAATAATGTCCAAAGCCATGTCTTTATCCGCCGAAGCGTGAATATAGATGTGGCAGTTTCCGTCCAAATGTGCAAAGACAGGCATGGTGGCTTCGCTCATGACGCGACCGGTTAATCCTTTTCCACCGCGGGGAATGATAACGTCGATATAATCATGAGCCTTGAGCATTTCACCAACAAGGGCACGATCCGTTGATGGCATCATGGTGACAGCGTCGATAGGAAAGTTATTGGCTTTTAGTGCTTTTTGTACGCAATCAAATAAAGCTTGAGACGAATGGAAACTTTCGGATCCGCCACGCAGGAGAACTGCATTGCGGGATTTCAAACAAAGTGCAGCGGCATCGATCGTCACATTGGGGCGTGATTCATAGATCATGCCGAGGACGCCAATAGGCACAGATATTTTTTCAATAACCAAACCGTTGGGGCGTTCGGTTGTTTCTAAAACAAGGCCCACAGGATTATCGAGCGCCGCGATATCTCTAACGCTTTGGGCTATGGCCTGAATACGTTCATCATTGAGCGTCAGGCGATCAATCATCGCCGCGGTGATTTGTTTTTCTTCAGCCGCAGCAACATCGATTTTATTGGCGGCGAGAATAGCATCGCTTTGCTCTAAAATAATGTCAGCAAGCTGGTTTAACGCCTTATTGGTCTCTTCATCGGTTTTTTGAGAAAGGTCAGCGGCAGCCGATTTGGCGCACAGGCCGATAGATCGCACAATGTCTTGTGCGGAGTCGTTATTATCTGCTGTTTTAGGTGCCCCTTGCATAATAGAGAGTAGTTTAAAGGGGTTTGAGGCGTTTGTTAATTTAAATGTTCAGGTAATTTCGCCATTGCCTGGGTGTTCAGATCGGCGTTTTTCTTCTCATCCATGGTTTGGACGATCATTTCCTGTGTGGCTTCCACGGCGAGTTGCGCCGCATAATCACGAATATCGTTCATAGCGTTCTCTTCAAGACGTTGAAGGCGATCAGACAACTGCTCTTCGCGACGCTTCATCGTCTCTTTCAGCTCTTTATCAGCTGTTTTCTTGGTTTGATCCGCTTGTTTTTTCGCGTTTTCAAGAATTTTATCTGCCTCTGCTTCAGCATCACGTTGTTTACGCTGATATTGTGCTAACAATTCTTGTGCTTCAACACGCAATCTTTCCGCGTTCTCAATCTCGTTTTTAATTTCGTCGCGATAAGAGTCTAATTTACCCGCAACGGACTTGCGGCCCATGATGTAGGCAAATGCCGCAAAGACGAGGAACGAGATAACAACCCAAGCGTTTGTATCATGTGCAAGAATTTCACCCATTGTTACGCTGCCTTTGCTTTTGTTCTCGAATTATCGATTTTCTCGACAATTGACTGAATTTTATTGGTGTCTGTTTCAGAACCGGTAATTTTCTCAACCGCCGTCGCCGCGACTTCCGCAACAACCTTGTTCATTTCACCCATAGCCTTAACTTTTGTTTCAGCAATGCGTGCCTCCGCCGCAAGGATGTCTTTTTCTGATTTATGACGGAACTCTTCGCTTTTCTTTTCGAATTTCTCTTTTATCTTCGTGTCAGCCTTCGCCAAAACCTCTGATGCTTTTTGAGAGGCTTTATTGAGGTTTTCCTCATAAGCATCATGAACAGCGTCCGCTTCGGCGGTTAGCTTCTCAGCTTCACCCAAATCAAAATCAATTTGATTTTTTCTGTTTTCAATCACGCCGGAAATGCTAGGGAGTGTAATCTTTGCAAAAAAGAAATACAGCACCGCAAAAGTCATAGCGAGCCAGAAAAATTGAGACGCGAACCAAGTTGGATCAAATTGTGGTAAACCACCTTTGGAGGCTTCCTTGGCACCTTCATAAGCATCGCCCGCATAAGTGGCGATATCACCTAATGCGCCTTCTTCTGTCGCTTCAACGGAATGATCAACATCTGCGGCCCAAGCAGGAACCGTAGACATTAAAAATATTGTCGTAGAAGCGAGAAGCTTATGCATTAATTTACCCAACAAAGACGAGGTAAAGTGAGATAAGAAGGGCGAAAATCGCCAAAGCTTCTGTCAAGGCGAATGCCAAGAAGTATTTCTTATCCAAGATTTCAGCAGCATTTGGGTTGCGACCTACAGCTTCGTTATACGAGGCAAAGATCATACCCAAACCGATACCAACACCGATCAATGGGAGGAGGGCAATCGCGCCTGCCAAAAGTTTTACAGCTTCTAATTCCATAGTTTTTTCCTTCTCTTTTTAAAACTAAGTTTGACTAACAAAATTAATGACCGATTTCAACGGTATCCTTCAAATAAATGCAGCTCAAAATCGCAAAAACATAAGCCTGTAAGAATGCGATGAGGATCTCAAATCCAATTAAGACGGAATTGAACAACATTGGGCCAATGCCAGCGATTGTTAAGAACCCACCAGCGGCAAACATGCTAACGCTAAAGCCGGCAAAAACTTTGAGCATAATGTGGCCTGCAATCATGTTCGCGAATAAACGAACGGATAGTGTTACAGGACGAATAAGAAATGACATGATCTCAATCGGGATAATTAAAGGCATCAACCACATCGGGACGCCTAGCGGTAAAAACAAGCTAAAGAAATGAAAGCCGTGTTTAAAAATACCGATCAGCAACACAATAAAGAAAATAAAGAAGGCCAGAGCCGCCGTGACAAGAATATGACTCGTGTAAGTAAAAGAATAGGGAATCATGCCCAACATGTTTCCCAATAAAACCACAATAAAGAGTGTGAAGATTAGCGGGAAATATTGCCTGCCTTTTGTGCCGATATTTTCACGAATCATATTCGCGACAAATCCATACATCATTTCGGCAAAAGCCTGCATGCGGCCGGGCACCATAGCCTTATGACGCATTGCGATGCTCAACATTACCGTGGAAAGCACTACAGCAATCGTCATCCATAAAGATGAATTTGTATAGGAGATATCAATATTTCCGGCGTTTAGCTCAATGAGAGGATTAATTTCGAATTGCTTGATAGGGTTTGCCACGGGCTATTCTTTCTTACACCAAATATTACTTTTTTAACGTTCTAAAATTTGGCTTTTATTTAGCGTCTTTTGAATCGTTTTTCAACCCCTTAAAGCCCACTGAAGTGCCTGTCCCCATAGTTATTTTATAAATATTATAAAAGCCTGTGACGGTGCCCAAAAGTGTAAATATTATGAAAAAAAGAGGCGAGGTTTCGAGGAAATAATCAAGCCCGTAACCTATAAGCGCACCACCTAATAAAGCTCCCACCAATTCGACACCGGCTCGGGCGCCCGCATCGAGGTTTTTATCCTCTTTTTGAGGGGGATTGTAGTCCTTATTGTATTCCTCACGCGCCGCTTTAACGTCTTTAGAGAGTTCGGAGAGTTTATCGTCGTCGCTCATGCTACAAAAGCCTCATAAATTAACATTATGCCGAAATATACAAAAATAGCGGAAAAGAGGTAAGAAAAACCTGATAGATGCTGTTTATAAAAATCTTTAATTTTGCTGAAACCCGCAATTAAATTGATAATCAGATAGCCGGAAAAGAAACCAAACATGGCAACGGCAAATACAAAGGGGAAATCACCCCAAGTCATTGTTTCAATGTAGTCATAAATTAAGGCGGAAAATATCGCGATATTCACGGGATATGTTTTTGGATTGAGAAGACCGACAGCAAGACCATCATAAAAAGGTTTTTTGAAAACCTTGTTTTTAATTTTGTCTTTGGCGTGCGCATATAACTTATAAGCCAGATAAAAGATATAAAAAGCGCAGCATATAGCCAAAACAGGGAAGAAATAATCTGGCAGCCTGCTGGCCTCAATAAAGAACAAAAAGGTTAGAAAGAGCCAAAAAGCATCGCCAATAAGGGCTCCAGAGATAAGCTTTAATCCTTCAAGGCGGCCGCGTTCAGAGATAAGGGAGATGCTTGCAACAAAGACAGGGCCGGGCGTTAGGATAATAATAACGCCTGCCAAGAATAGATTAAAAGCCAGCATTATTCAGCCGCTTCTAGGAAATCCATTTGCTGATTAAGATCAACGGAAACAAGTTGAGAGACACCGCGTTCTGCCATGGTCACACCATAGAGACGATCCATACGTGCCATGGTGAGGCGGTGGTGGGTAATGATCAAGAAACGTGTTTCGCCGCGCTCTGCAATTTCTTCGAGCAAGTTACAAACACGATCAACGTTGGCGTCATCGAGCGGCGCATCAATCTCGTCGAGCACGCAGATTGGTGATGGGTTGGTCAAGAACATCGCAAAAATAAGGGCGATGGAGGCCAAAGTCTGCTCACCACCAGAAAGCAAAGACAGGGATTGCAATGTTTTGCCAGGCGGTTGAGCGAAAATCTCGAGACCTGAATTCAATGGATCATCGGAATCAATCAATGCTAGGTGCGCTTTACCACCACCATAAAGCTGTACGAATAGGCGTTGGAAATGACCGTTCACATGATCAAAGGCCGCCATCAAGCGCTCACGCGCTTCAGTATTGAGTTTGTCGATGCCTTCGCGCAGCTCTTCAATCGCTTGAATAAGCTCATTGCGTTCTTCGAGGACGCCGCCAACTTCTGTTTCAAGCTCAGTGGCTTCTTGTTCAGCGCGCAAATTAACCGGACCGATCATGTCGCGGCTGCGGATCATTTTTTCTTTCTTTTCTTTCAGCGGTTCAATCGCAGGAAGCTCTTCTTCCTCTTCATTGATGCTTAGCGATGTATCAGAAAGAATTTCTTTTGGCTGTTTTTCAAAACGCTCAACAATCGTAGAGACAATTTCTTCGAGCTGTTCTTCACCCGCCGATGTTGTGGCTTGTGCGCCCGCACGGGTTTCACGCGCTTCGGATAAAGTGCTCTCGGCTTCTTTCAGTGCGCGATTGGTATCGTTCAGTTCATTTTCTGCGATCGCGAGTTTATCAGCAGCCGCATTGCGTTTTTCCTCAAGCGCCCCAATCTTGGTCATCAGCTCATCACGGTTTGAGACGATCTCTTTCGGAGAGTTCTCAAGCGTTTTGAATTTCTCGATGAGGTGCTCTTCACGGGCTTTGAGCTCTTTGATGCGTTCTGTAGAACGAATGCTTCTATTTTTTAGACTCACTGTTTCATCAGCAATGGCATGAAGGCGTGCCTTACGACGGCTTTGCTCTTGCGTGACCATATCCAATTCACGGACGGCTTGGCGATGATCTTCACGCACTTCGCCAAGTTTAGTGCGCATCTCTTCGACATGTTCTTCTTGTGTATCCGGCGCATTGTTATCAAAGTCTTCTAGCTTTTCTTCATTGGTCGAGAGAGAAGCGGTAACAACTTCAATATCAGCAACAGTATTAGCAAGAGACTCCTCAAATTTGGCCATGTTGGCAAAAAGAGACGCGCGCTCTTCAGTCAGATTGCGCAATTCATTTTGTTTGCGGGTCAGCGCTTCTTCATTCTCGCGGCCACCAGACTGGCTTTGATCAAATTTTTCTTGGGCGGTCTCTTTTTGAGAGGTCGCGGCTTGTAACGCTTCTTCAGCACTTTCCGCGGCTTGCTCAATTGCAGGAAGTTGTTCTTCTAATTCTTTCAAGCGATTACGTTGTTGTAATTGTTGGGCGTGACGATCGGCGGCTTCGGCCTTGATGTGGAAACCATCCCAACGCCAGTAAGCACCATCGCGTGACACAATAGATTGCCCGGGCTTTAATTCACGGGCTGCGGCCGAACCTGCTTCAAAATCATCAACAACGCCAATAAAGGAAAGCGCGGCTTTTAGATGCTTTGGCGCCCGCACATAAGGCTCTAATTTTTGTGCTGTGGCTGGAAGAGGGGCGAAATCACTCTCGTTAAAATCACGATCGAGCCAGATCATCGGCGCATCATCATCTGTTGACGCCATTAACGTATCGCCAAGAGCGCGAGAAAGAGCTGTTTCAAAGCCTTTATCGGCTTCAATATCACCCAAAACAGGTTTAAAATCTTGTTCAGAATTTACATTAAGAACAGTCTGTAACGTCTTGATTTCAGTGATTATTTCAGACTTCTGTTTTTGTGTTTTTTGTTGTTCTTCACGAGCGGTATCAAGCGCTGCTTCAGCTTCTTTTAGAGCTGCTTGCGCTGTTTCACGTTCTTCGCGGGCTGTCGCAATTTTCTCTTCGAGAGCGGTAATCTCGGCCTTGATGTTATCTTGCTCATTGCCTTGCTCGTACGAAGCTTTAGCGGTAGCCAATTCGGCAGTTATTGTTTCCTGACGTGCTCGCAGGCTTTCAAGACGCGTTTTATCGGAAGCAATTTGCTCTTCAATAGCTTGCTTACCGGCGCGATATCCGGCCATTTTCGCCATGAGGTCTTCGTAATCTTTTTCAAAAGACAGAACTTTTTCTTCCAAACGATCTTTGATCGCGGTTTTTTCTTTTAAGCTGTCTTCTTGTGAAGTTTCATTTTCACGCAGCTTGGCTTCTTCTTCGGCCAACTTCTCAGTGAGTTGGTTGTTCTCCTCAAGGCTCGCTTGTTCGTGTTTAAAGTCCTCTTTGACTTGTTCAAGCTGTTCTTTGGTTTCTTGTAACTGCTCGGCAAGGGCGCGTTCTTGATCTTCAATGCGCTGTAACGTCAATTTCTGTGTTTGCAGCGCTGCTGAGGCTTCCGCTTCTTCCTGGCGAAGGGCAGGTATTTCTTCAGATTGCGCGCTTTGTGTTTTGGTGAGCTGCGTTACTGTCGCCATGTGTTCGGCCACAATACTTTCAGCTTCACCGAATTTGGCTTTTGCTTTTTCAATCTTATTGACCAGGATACGCCATTCTAGATAGGCGATGGATTTCTCCAAATCGGCAATTTCTTCACTTAAGTTTTTATAGCGAACGGCTTGACGCGCTTGTTTCTTCAACGCGCCTAAACGGCCTTCCATACTGCCGACCAAATCATCTAAACGTTGGAGGTTGGCATCAGCAGCACGTAAGCGTAACTCTGCTTCATGACGACGCACGTAAAGACCAGAAACACCTGCGGATTCTTCAAGAACCAAACGGCGCTCTTGCGGCTTCGCATTGATCATCGCGGTGACGCGACCTTGAGAAACCATGGCGGGAGAATTTGCGCCTGTGACCGTATCAGCGAATAACATCTGCACGTCACGGGCACGTGTTGTTTTGCCGTTTACCTTATAAACAGAGCCTTTGTCTTTTTCGATCTTACGCGTGATTTCAATTTCATCATCAGCATTGTACGCGGCTGGCGCGGAGCGTGAGCTGTTGTTGAGCAAAAGTTGCACTTCAGCAAAATTACGGGCAGGGCGATCGGATGTACCGTTAAAGATCACATCTTCCATGGAGCCACCGCCGCCGCGCATGCGTTTGGCGGATGTTTCGCCCATAACCCAACGAAGCGCTTCGACCAAGTTTGATTTACCACAACCGTTCGGGCCCACAATACCAGTGAGGCCAGTTGAGATTTCAAGCTCCGTTTTATCAACGAAGGACTTAAAACCGCTCAGACGTAGTTTTTCAAACTGGATCATTACTTACTCAATTTACAAATTACTTACTATTGTCCCAAAACATCAGACGCATCTTCGATAACGCCTTCTGCTTCTTCGACCATTTCAGAAGCCGCTTCTTCAACTGTTTCGGCTGCATCGGAGGATGTCTCTACGGCTTCCTCAGCAGGCTCTTCAATAGCTTCTTCCTCAACGATAGGTTCAGGATCAGGCTGCATAGGATCTACTGGTTCTGGAGGCGTCTCACCACTTTCAAGCATTGCGATGACTGCATCAAAAGATTCGATAGACTTACCGCCGCGTAAAATGCGCTTTCCATCGTTAAATATGAATGACGGTGTTGAGCGAATGCGCCATGCACCCATAGCCTCATCAATATTGTCACCGATCGCGCCACGAAGCTCTTCATTGTCAAAACAAGCGTTAAACTCTTCTTCACCCATGCCAGCAAGCGCGGCATTTTTCTGAAGTGATGAACGAAAATCACCGCCAAAAGCCCAATCTTCTTGATTGTCTAAAAGCAGTGTAATGAAATCTTCATAACGCTCTTGCGGCAAGCAACGTGAGATCATACTGCCGTAAAGAGCAGGGCCGTTGAGTGGAAATTCTTGAAATACGTAGTAAACTCTTCCTGTATCGATATATTTTTCTTTAATCTGTTTGTATGTGCCCGCATGAAAATTAGCGCAGTGATTACAAGTTAGAGAAAAGAACTCTTGAATTTTGATTGGAGCGTTGGGGTTACCAACACCGCGAACACCAAGTAATTCATTTTCTGGAAGCTTGTAAATACGGCCTTCTTCGCCGATATCAACGCCGCTTGGTATAGACGTAGATGCTTCAGCACTTGTTGTATTTGATGATTCAGCCGACGGCTCAACCATTGTCTCGGTTGTTTGCCCAGTAACATCGGCAGCCTTTTCGCCGTCCTTGCCCATGAGGAAGTAAAAGAGGGCACCAATAACCAGTGCTAAGATAACGAAAACCAGTAAACTCGCGGTCTTTTTATTGCCGGACATTGATGTTGCCTTTCATTTGCATAATGGATAACAGAGTTAAACCATATTTATGGGAAAATCCATCATAAAATGCGGGATTTATGAAGGGAAAGTCAACGAAAAGGGCTACAGCCATTCTCGTTATCCACACAGTTAAGAGAATTAAACGCCATTTAGTTGGATTTCAACGTAATCTGGGGGCTGATTGGCGGTATTGGAGCCATGAGAGCGCAGATTGATTCGGTGTGATCCGACCCCTTTTTCGACCATGATTTGGCGAATTTGTAGCCCACGATCGAGGGCAATTCGTCGATCCATGTTTGGCTTGCCTTCGACTGGCGAGGCATAAGCGTTCATATTGATCGTGATTTCTTTGTTTTGTAACATCGCAGGGATCAAGATCGCCTCCAACGTTTGGAGATTTTGACCTGCAAGGTCTTTTTCTCCAGTTTTGTATGTTAGGAAAAATTGGTCTTGGTCTAACTCAATAGGGCCAAGATTTTCTATTGTTTCAGGTTCAGCGACTTCTTTTAATTCAAATGAAGTGGGTTCAGCGTTTTCCGCTTCATAAAGTTTTGTTTCTTCGACAACCTCTTTTTTATTCGACGGCATTGTCTTTGGGCCTGTCACGAGGCTTTTCTGCTCTTCTTCTTTTTTAAGAAAATCGATCGGTTCTTCTTTTGTCGGTGCTGCTGTCTCAATCTTGTCATCGGAGAAAGAAGGCGGCGGCGCAGGTTTTGCCTTTGGCTTTACTTTCGGTTGCGCCGTTCTTGTTTCCTCAACTTTTGGCGCGGCATTGATCGGTTGAGATGGCTGCTGCTCATCTTCTTTGACCTCTCTGACAATACGAGGTTTGGTAACGACCTCCTTCGCGGCAGGAGGCATTTTACTCTCCGTCACCTCTTTAGAAACTTCTGGCAATTTATCGATCGGTTCTTTTCTTTCTTTTGGTGGCGGCAGTTTTGGCGCGCCAAAAAGAGGAGGGGGAACATAACCAGCATCAACACTGTGTGCTATGGCGTGAGAAGGGATTAAAAGAACTATGAGAAGAAGAATTATTTTCATCTTGTCACTTTAGGCGGCTTTCAGCGTCTTTCTAAGGTGATTGTAAATAGCCTCGTTACCGGCCACCAGACTGTCACTATAGATCGGGTTATCTTCATTATCGATAGAATTCACAAAACCACCGGCTTCTTTCACGATCAAATATCCGGCAGCTGCGTCCCATGGTTTTAAGCCGCGTTCCCAATATCCTTCCAAACGGCCTGCAGCGACATAAGATAAATCGAGAGCGGCGGCTCCAAAACGTCTAATCATCGGACAGGTTGCCGACACCATTTTTGTTTCTTCTATGAAAACTTTATGTTTTTCAGGATTGGGCTTGCCATATCCAATAGCAATTGATGCGCTTTCAAGTTCATTACGGCCCGAAACGCGGATACGGCGATGTTGGCCTAAGAAAGCACCGCTACTACGTTCTGCGCGAAAAAGTTCTTCTTTAACGGGATCATAGACAATGCCAGCTTCAATGCGGCTTTTGACTTCCAGAGCAATTGAAATGCACCAATGCGGAATGCCGTGCATAAAGTTATGGGTGCCATCAATCGGATCAACAATCCAAACGTGATCTTTATCTTCGCCTTCAACCTCACCGCTTTCTTCCATAAGAAAAGAATAGGTGGGTCGTGCTTTTTTCAATTCTTCAAAAATAATTTCTTCAGAACGCTTATCGGCAGCTGTCACAAAATCAGCCGGACCCTTGCGAGAGACTTGAAGGTTTTCGACTTCGTTGAAATCACGCAATAAAACACGACCCGCTTTTTCAGCGGCGCGGATCATAATGGTGACAATTGGAGACGTGCTTGGCATTAGTCTTTTGCTCGCTCTACATAAGAGGCGTCTTCGGTCTTTACAACTATGCGCGTTCCAACATCAATATGGGGCGGCACCATTACGCGCGCACCATTTTCGAGAACGGCAGGCTTATAAGACGTTGTGGCGGTTTGTCCTTTTATGACCGGCTCGGCTTCGGTAACTTCTAGAGTTACACTATCTGGAAGCTGAACACCCAAAGGCTCACCTTCAAATGTTTCAATAGTCACCATCATCCCGTCTTGAAGGAATATGGCAGGCTCTCCTACTAGTTCTGCGCTCACAGCAACTTGTTCATAGGATTCTGTATTCATGAAAGTATAAGTCTCGCCATCATTGAAGAGATATTGGTATTCGCTTTGATCCAATCGAACGCGCTCGACTGTTTCTTGGGTGCGGAAACGAACATTGTCTTTGTTACCGCTGCGGATATCGCGCATTTCAACCTGAATGACGGAGGCGCCTTTGCCGGGCTGCATGATTTCATAGCCCGTCACGATCATGAGCTTACCGTTATGCTCAAGCACATTACCTTTTCGAAGCGTTATCGCGGTTACTTTCATAAATCGTCATCCTCTAAAAGCGATTGACCCATCGCCATTAATTTTTCTTTTATCTCGGGATCTTCTATACCATCCAGCATGCGGGATAAACGGTTTTTTTCGGCTTCGGTCAAAGTTTTTGTTTTCGAGATGGGCTTGGGGGCTTCATTTGACGCTTGATGAATAAATTTGATGTCCGTAATCCAATCATCGCCGAAGATATAGTTTATTTTCTCAAGCAACATGCCTTTCTGCATGACGAGCAAGGAGGCGTTGGCCGAAGAGGTGGCTATTTCCAACACCGCATGCGGTTTATCGCCTTTTTTCTTCGCTTTCCGGTATCGAATTTTTTGTGGCTGTGCCAGTTGCGCTAACTTTGCGCCCACGATATCCTCCCACCTTGTGACGATACGGCCCAACGCCACAAATTTGCGTTGGAAGACCTTATCCGTCACCTTGGGTACCGCATCAGAAACGAGTTTTAAAGCGCACATGGCCGATACTATGGCAGTTTCAGAGAGTAAGAACAATATGTCAGACGGAGAGATTAACAATTTCCGTAAAAAAATATTGGTTTGGTATGATAAAAACCAACGTGTGCTGCCTTGGCGTGCCCCAAGTCATGAAAGACCAGATCCTTACCATGAATGGCTGTCAGAAATAATGCTGCAACAAACGACCGTTGCGACTGTTAAAAGCTACTTTGAAAAGTTTATCGCCATTTGGCCGATGGTGAATGATTTGGCAAATGCGGATCGTGACGCGATCATGAAAGA
>JBCDCD010000015.1:0-13588 GCA_039182445.1 Pseudomonadota bacterium
CTTCCCTAAATCCTCAGTGGTTTCTTCTTACAATGTTGAACAATCCGGCAATGGCCACCTTATGGTTGTTCAGCTAAAGAAAAACGCCCGTCTATCTTATAATAAATCATTACCTTCCAATAAGGGTATTGGGCGCCGGATTGTCTTAGACATATCACCGCAATAAGAAGCTATAATACAACAATATTTTTTATGAAGAAGCTTGCCCCTGCGCAGATTTCCTCCTACTCTTTTAAGGGTATTTGTAAGGGTGATATGAATGACTAAATCAAAAAACTCCTCTAATAAAATTTCTTATAAAGAATTTCTTAAAGTCTTTTATAACGATGTACCGGAAGAAGATTTGTCTTTTATGTCGCCGGAAAATGTTTCTTATACGGCGCGCACGCATTTGGAAATGATCCAAAAGCAAAAAAACAAGCCACAAATTTCGGTTTATGCGCCAACCCTAAAAGAGAATGGATGGGAATCTGGTCGAACCATTATCGACATCGTCAATAATGATATGGCGTTTATTGTCGACTCCGTTGTCGCCGAAGTAGTACGCTACAATTATCATATCAGCGTATTCATTCATCCTGTTCTTTATGTAAGAAAAGATAAGAATGGAAATCTTCTATCTGTTTCTGGAAAAAAAGGAACGGATACAAAAGCGCTCTCTCACATTCATATTGAAATTAACCGCGTTATCAGCCCCAAACAGCGCCAAGAGTTAAAAGAGAGCCTCCAAAATGTCTTACAAGATGTTCGTCTTGCCAATAAACACTGGAAAGAAATGCGGCAACATATTTTGCTGGCAAAAGAAGCCCTCGATACAGCGCCCAGTAAATATAAAAAACCGCTTATTGATGAATATAGTGAATTTCTCGATTATCTTTACGATAACAACTTCACCTTTTTAGGATATCGTGAATATGCGTTTTCTTATAAAGACGGAAAAGCAAAGAGCCGTATTGTGAAAGATTCAAGTCTTGGCTTGTTATCAGATGAGCGTCACCCTGTTTATATTAATCAATCACGCTTAAGTCTAACCGATAAACAACAAGATTTACGTCTCTCTCAAGAACCTCTCACCATTTCTAAAGTTAATAAGCGCTCGACCGTGCATCGCCGCGTGCCATTGGATGCGATCACAATTAAGAAATACAATAAGCAAGGCAAAGTCATAGGCGAAATTTTATTTATTGGCTTGTTTACGGCTGTCACCTACTCACGAAGCGTTAATGACATCCCCTATTTACGGATGAAGGTGCAAAACACCATTAATAAAACCCAATATGAAGAAGCAAGCCACAATCAAAAAGCAATACGGCATGTGTTAGAAAAATATCCGCGCGATGAGATCTTACAAATGCCAGAAAAGCTTTTATATGAACACGCGACCAGCATCCTGCGTTTGCAGGAAAAACCACAAATCGCCCTTTATACACGCACCGATCCTTTTGGACGCTTTATCTCATGTCTTGTCTATGTCCCGCGCGAACGTTACGAGACAAAATTACGATTAAAGTTCCAAGAAATTATTGAAGAAACATTGGGCGGCTTCACCACTAATTATAAAGTCTTGCAAGATGATGCACCGCTCTCGCGTGTATTATTTCTAATCGATATTAATGCCTTAGAAATAATTCCGAAATTTAGCGATAAAAAACTGGAAGATAAATTAATAAAGGCGGCACAAAATTGGCCTGATCGCCTCATCGAAGCGATTGAAGACAATGTTTTGAATGATCGCCTAGCTGCCCACTTAATTGATCGTTACGCGCATGCCTTTTCAGCGGGCTATAGCGATGAATACGCGCCTATGCAGGCGGTTCTTGATATTCAGAAGATGGAAAACATCATTCATGGCGATGAAATTGAGCCAGAACTATATCAGGAAACAAAGAATGACGAACCCCAGGTTCGGTTGAAACTTTATCATACAAAAACACCGCTCGCGCTTTCCGATGTATTGCCGATTTTAGAAAACACCGGATTAGATGTTATTACCGAATTTCCATCAGAAGTGAATCCTAAAGATTATGGCGATACAATCTGGATCCATGACTTTCTTTTGAAGAAAAGAAATAACCTCCCTCACATTGATGTCAGCGATGCCAAAGATTCTTTTGAAGATGTGTTCAAAAAGATTTGGAACAAAGAACTAGAAAACGACAATCTTAATATGCTGTCTTTTTATGCGGCCATGCCGTGGGAAGATATTACAATCCTTCGCGCTTATCTTCACTATCTGCGCCAAACAGGCATCGCCTTTAGTTTGCCTTACATGGAAAGTGCGATAACCAGCCACCCAAATATCGCAAAAGCTTTGGTTTCTTACTTTAAAGAATCTTTTGATCCAGAAAAATCACTCTTAAGCGATCGTCAGAAAGAAAATCGGATCACAAAAATTCACCAAATGCTGGAAAAGGTCTCGTCGCTTGATCATGACCGCATTTTCCGTAGCCTTATTGGATTGGTCAACGCCACCTTGCGCACGAATTTTTATCAAGTTGGCAAACAAGGAGAGAGAAAAAGATACCTATCCTTAAAGCTGAACAGTAGCGCGATTGAAGAATTGCCTAAACCCAAACCGTATCGAGAAATTTTCGTTTATTCATCGCGTGTCGAAGGGGTGCATTTACGCGGCGATAAAATTGCACGCGGGGGCTTGCGTTGGTCGGATCGTCATGAAGATTTCCGTACCGAAGTGCTTGGATTGATGAAAGCCCAACAGGTCAAAAACGCGATTATCATCCCAATGGGCGCCAAAGGTGGTTTTGTCGTTAAAAACCCACCGCAAGGAGATCGCCAAGCTTATCTCGATGAAGGTATTGAATGTTATAAAATTTTCATTCGTGGCCTTTTGGACATTTCTGACAACCGTGTCGGCAAAAAAATCGTAATACCTAAAAATGTTGTCCGTTATGACGAAAAAGATCCTTATTTAGTCGTTGCCGCCGATAAAGGAACGGCCACTTTCTCTGATATCGCCAATGGTTTGGCTGAAGAATATAAATTCTGGCTCGGCGATGCGTTTGCCTCCGGTGGTTCCGTTGGATATGACCATAAAGCCATGGGTATTACGGCACGTGGTGCCTGGGAGTCCGTTAAAAGGCATTTCCGCGAGCTTAATCATGACACACAAACACAAGATTTTGATGTTGTCGGTGTTGGCGACATGGGTGGTGATGTTTTTGGCAATGGTATGCTGCTTTCCGAGAAAATACGTTTGATCGGTGCGTTTAACCATCTGCATATTTTCTGCGACCCGAACCCTGATACAACAAAAAGTTTCAAAGAGCGTCAACGTCTTTTTAAGGCGGTTAAAGGCTGGGATCAGTATGATACGAAACTCCTTTCTAAAGGCGGAAAAATTTATTCGCGTAGCGATAAAAGCCTCACCCTCACGCCAGAAATTAAGAAACGATTCCGCATTGAAGAGGATAAAGTGTCGCCAAACACATTGATGCGCGCAATGCTGAAATGTAAAACAGATCTACTTTGGTTTGGTGGTATCGGCACATATATTAAATCATCTGACGAAACACATATTGATGTTGGCGATAAAGCCAATGATGTTTTGCGCATTGACGCCATAGAAGTTCAAGCAAAAGTTCTTGGGGAAGGCGCCAATCTTGCGATTACGCAAGCAGGTCGGATTGAATTTGCTAAAAATGGTGGGCGCCTAAACGCGGATTACATTGACAATGCCGGCGGTGTTTCCTCTTCGGATTATGAGGTGAATATTAAAATTCTTCTCAACGAGGTAATGCGTGAGAAGAAATACGCCTTGAGCCTTGAAAAGCGTAATAAGCTTTTGGAGTCGATGACGGATGATGTCGCGAAATTCGTTCTCCGCGGCAACTATCAACAAGCGCAAGGCATTAGCCTCATGGAATATCGTTCTGCCGATACACTAAACGAACAACGCGAGTTGATGAGATACTTAAAAAAGAAAGTTGGTCTCAGTCGCTCATTAGAAAACTTACCAAAAGGCGATGAAATTGATCGCCGCTTAAAAGCGGGTAAAGGATTAACACGTCCTGAGCTTAGTGTTTTGCAGAGCTATGCGAAGATTGCTTATACAGGTGAGTTTCTCAATAGCGATATACCAGGCAGCAAAGCCATGGAAGAACGATTATTCCGTTATTTCCCGGACAAGCTTAGTAAAGCCTATAAAGAAGAAATTTTAGAGCACCGTCTACGTGATGAAATTGTCGCAACAACTTTAGCGGTGGGGATTGTCAATCGCATGGGCCCTGACTTTGTCCGCGATCGCATGCAGCGATGTGGTGTCACAAGCGCCGCCGTCGCAAAAGCCTATATTATTACGCGCGAAGCGTTTGAGTTACGCAATATTTGGAACAGCATCGAAGCACTGGATGGAAAAGTCCCTGCAATGGTTCAAATCCAAGCGCTGAATGAGACAACACGCATGGCAAGCCGTGCCGTGACTTGGTTCTTAATTCGTTTTGGCCGTCGTTTGGACATTAACCGTGACATTTCTCTATTTGAAGATGGAATCAAAACGTTCAAAAGCAATTTGAGCAGCGTTATTCCGCCGCGCCTCAAAGAAAAAATTGATTTAATTGTACGCAACGGCACCGAAAACGGACTGCCGAAAAGCTTGGCACGTGATATTTCGATTATGCCTGTTTTAGGATCTGCCTGTGACATTGTGCGTATCGCCATCGACAATGAGTATGATATTCCGCTTATTGCCCGTATTTATTTTGATATAGGGGATCATTTTCACCTTGATTGGATGCGTGAAAAAGCAAGGCAGTTACCAGCAGACAGCCAATGGTCTGATCAAGCCCTTGAGGGGTTGGTGGATCATCTATACACCTGCCAAGCTGGCCTGACCATTCGCATTCTGAACGATATGAAAACACAGATTAATAAAAACAAAAAGAGTGGCAGCGGTATCATGGAACAATGGATGGAAAAACGCGGTGATAAAGCGCTCCTCATCACGCCGTTTTTCAATGAAATCTATCGTACCGGTACATTGGATATTTCAATGCTGATTATTGCGGAGCAGCGCTTGCGCAGCTTGTACGGCGTTTGATTATAATAAGCCTGCAATTAAAACAACCAATAAAACGAGCCCTGTGATCACGTTCGATTTAAAAATCTTCAACGCGTTTTCAGGGGTCGGTGTTTTCAACTTTTGAAGCTGCCAGAAAAAATCAATCAGCGGCAACGCCAAAATTATAAAAGGTGCAAGACCTGCATTTAATTTGAGTAAGGCAAGTGCGAATAATCCAATATGGAGCGTATAAAAAACACCAACCCAAGCGCGGACTTTGTTACCAAAAAGACGCGCAGTCGATTTAATACCAACCAGGGCATCATCTTCTTTGTCTTGAAGGGCGTAAATCGTATCATAGCCTAACGTCCAGGAGACTGCGGCCACATAAAGAATCCATGCCTCTATAGAAAGACCGCCTGCAACCGCGGCATAGCCCATCAGCACACCCACATTAAAAGTGATACCGAGGAAAAATTGCGGCCACCATGTAATACGTTTCATTAATGGATAGGTGATCACCAAAAGCATCGAAAGCATGCCGATCGTAATCGTCGCGATTGATAATTGAACAAGAATAAAAAAGGAGAGCGTGAGCAACACCGATAAAAATATGAGCGCTTGTTTTTTTATGACGGCACCACTGGCAAGTGGGCGTGATTTTGTTCGTTCTACTTTTTGATCGAGGTTACGATCCCAAAGATCATTAATAATACAACCAGCGCCGCGCATTAGAATCGCACCGACAAAAAATAAAAGGCCAAGCAAAAAGATTTCTTCACGAGGTTGTGGCGCGTGATATTGGCCGAGCGCAATGCCCCACCACGACGGAATCAACAAAAGCCACCAGCCGACAGGGCGATCCAAGCGCATCAGCAAGGCATATGGCTGTATTGCCTTGGGTAATTTGGCAACCCAGCCTTCGCTCTTGATATCCGTATGGCCCATGTGGTTTAGTCTTTCCTGATATGCAGCATGAATTTTTCAAATTGCCCCGCCTTTATAGCGCGGAAAAGCTTGAAAACCAAAATGAGATTATTTTGGGGACTGAACAAACGCATTACTTAAAGAATGTTCTGCGCCAAAAAGTGGGGCACGCCATTCGTCTTTTTGATGGGCAAAGCGGTGAATATCTTTTCATCATTTATCAAATTGATAAAAAACAAACACACTTATCGTTAAAGCAAAAAATTGCCGATCAACCGATACATCAAAAACAGATTCATTTTCTTTTTGCGCCCATTAAAAAAGCACGCCTTGATTGGATGATTGAGAAAACAGTCGAACTTGGCGTGACTGACTTTCATCCAATCATCACACAGAACACGGAAGTGCGTAAAATTAATGAAGAGCGCATGACAAGCCAGATTTTAGAGGCCGCCGAACAATGCGAACGGTTTGATATCCCGCAGCTACATCTTATTCAAAAGCTCGATAAAAAACTATCTGGCTGGTCGTCAGAAACGCCACTCTACGCTGCTATAGAGCGGTTTGACGCGCAAAGTACGAGCAGTGTAGAAACTCCAAAAGAATTTGGTTTTCTTATCGGCCCAGAAGGTGGTTTTACCGAAGAAGAAAAAACAGCCCTTTCAAAAGCAACAACCGCAATAAATCTAGGGGATACAATTCTGCGTTGCGAAACCGCCGCGATCAAAGCGCTTATTCAGCTATCAGAATAAAAACACAAAGATATTGATCAGCGCCGCAATAATGATAACAAAAAATGTCATGATCATTCCGACCATGCGGAAAATTCCTGGCGCTTCTTTTGTAATGGTTCCGACAGGGTGTAAAATGCGTCCAAGCAGCAATGTTAAAAGTAGCAAATGAACAAACCACTCGCTAACATCAGCAACCTCAACGAAGAAAATCAAAATCAGCGCAAGAGGCACATACTCGATGAAATTGGCGTGTATACGAATGCGGCGATTCATGAGATCATTGCCACCATCCCCGATACTCACCCGATTTTGGAAGCGGCCTCTAATGACATAAAAACTTAGCCCAACATAGAAAAGGGCAAAAATCCCCGCATAAAAAGAAATAACCATTATTCAGCCTCCGATTGATATTTTTCCTTTAAATTATACGCTTAACTGTGTAAGTAGAGGTGGTTTTATACTATATTTATACCCGAAAATTTTCATTTCTACGCGGAATCATTTTTATGAAAAAAGTATTTATTCTCTCCTTTGTTTTATTCAGCTTTTTAGCTTTTCCTCCTATGGTGCAGGCGCAAAGTGAAGAGACCGTCAGACCCGATCTCGAGCGCGTCGTGCCGGGTGTGACACAAATGGGATTTATGGAGCCAGCAAGCTCCCGCATGGAACGCATTGTTGCTTTTCACGATGATTTGCTTCTTTGGATTATTACCGCGATTACAATCTTTGTTTTGGGACTTTTGATCTGGGTTGCTATTCGATATAACAAAAAAGCCAACCCAAAACCAACCACAACAACACATAATGTTTTGCTAGAGATTATTTGGACCGCCGTACCAGTGCTCATCCTTATCGTCATCGCGGTGCCGTCTTTCAAAATGCTTTACTATCTGGAGCGCGTCCCCGCCGAAACAGAAATGACCGTCAAAGTGACCGGATATCAATGGTATTGGGGATATGAGTATATCGATCACGGCAATTTCAGCTTTCTGTCTTACATGATTCCGGATGACGAAATTGATGAAAGCAAAGGTCAGAGACGCCTTTTATCGACAGATAATCCAGTGGTTCTGCCTGTCGATACCACCATTCGTTTTATCGTTACCGCGGGTGATGTGCTTCACTCTTTCACTGTGCCGTCTTTTGGTTTCAAAAAAGATGCGGTGCCCGGTCGTTTGAATGAAACATGGGTTAAGATTGATAAACCCGGCGTCTATTACGGACAATGTTCGGAGATTTGCGGCACAGGCCATGCCTTTATGCCGATTGAAATTCATGCCGTGAGCAAAGAAGAATTTGAAGAATGGGTTGTCAAAGCCAAAGAAGAATTTGCCTATGCGCCCACTGAGAACGGGTACGACGTTGCCCTTTCAGCCATCAACTATATCGATAGAGGAGTACAATAATGGCCGATCATAAGCCGGGATTTTTCACACGATGGTTCATGTCCACCAACCATAAGGACATTGGAACGCTTTATATTATTTTCTCAATCGTTGCCGCGCTGATCGGCGGGTGGTTCTCGATGATGATGCGTCACGAATTGGGTGATCCCGGTGTGCAATTGGCCGAAAACGGTCACGAGTGGAATGTCTGGATCACGGCGCACGGTTTGATCATGGTGTTCTTTGTGGTGATGCCAGGTCTGATTGGTGGCTTCGGGAACTGGTTTGTGCCGATCATGATTGGCGCGCCGGATATGGCCTTCCCACGATTAAACAATATTTCTTTCTGGTTAATCGTACCGGCCTTCTTATTGTTATTGGCATCAGCTTTTGTCGATGGCGGCCCTGGCCCCGGTGCTGGAACGGGATGGACGATTTATCCGCCAAACTCGAGTATAGGCGGCCATAGTGGGATGTCGGTCGATCTGGCAATTTTCTCGCTCCACCTAGCAGGCGCAAGCTCGATTTTGGGTGCGGCGAACTTTATTACAACCATTTTTAATATGCGTGCACCCGGTATGTCGTTGCACAAAATGCCGCTCTTTGTTTGGGCAATGTTGGTGACAGCCTTCTTGCTTGTGCTCTCCCTTCCTGTTTTGGGTGGTGCGATCACTATGCTTTTGACAGACCGTAATTTCGGTACAACTTTCTTTGATCCAGCCGGTGGTGGTGACCCGATCTTGTTCCAACACCTTTTCTGGTTCTTCGGTCACCCAGAAGTCTATATTATGATCTTACCCGCTTTTGGTATTGTCTCGCATATTGTCTCAACCTTCTCGCGCAAGCCTGTGTTTGGCTATCTTGGCATGGCCTATGCGATGATCGGAATTGGTTTTGTCGGCTTTATTGTATGGGCACACCACATGTATACCTCTGGTATTGCCGTGAACACGCAAGCGTACTTTACCGCCGCGACGTTGATTATTGCGGTGCCAACAGGGATTAAAATCTTCTCATGGATTGCCACCATGTGGGGCGGTTCGATTAGCTTTACAACCCCGATGCTCTGGGCGATTGGTTTTATCTTCCTGTTTACCGTCGGTGGTGTCACAGGCGTTGTGCTAGCCAATGCGGGTATCGATACCAGCCTGCATGATACCTATTATGTGGTGGCGCACTTCCACTACGTTTTATCATTGGGCGCGGTCTTTGCACTCTTTGCAGGCTATTATTACTGGATTGGTAAAATGTCTGGCCGTCAATATCCAGAATGGATGGGTAAGTTGCATTTCTTCATGACCTTTATCGGTGTGAATTTTGTGTTCTTCCCACAGCACTTTGCTGGCCTTCAAGGGATGCCGCGCCGTTATGTTGATTATCCTGGCCCGATCCCACCAGAAGAATTACAGGGTGTTTTGGTCAACCCTATTGAGAAAATTCAGTGGATTCTGGCACAAGATTACGGGATGCATTTGTGGAATTATATTTCTACCCTTGGTGCTTATTTGACAGGCATAAGCGTTGTATTCTTTATCTTCCTCGCGCTGTATACGCAATTCTTTGGACGTCGTGTCGGTGCCAATTACTGGGACGTGGAACCACAAGTGATGACTTTGGAATGGACTTTGTCGTCGCCACCGCCATTCCACCAGTTTGAGATACAGCCCAAAATGAAATAGAGCTGAAATAATCGAAAAGCCCGCCACCCAGCGGGCTTTTTTCTTGCCATCATTCTCAAAAACTGTTTGTCTAGCGCGTTATGAATGATGTCTTAGACCAGCTATATACTGAAATTCCGAAAGCGCGGGAAGAAATCTATGCGGCCGGCGATAAAACGCCGTTGGAGCCACTCGATCTCGGCACCGGATTTGATGTTTTTATCAAGCGTGAGGATCTCGGCCCGATCAACGCCTATAAATGGCGCGGCGGGTATAATGCCGTGCTCAATCATCATAAAAAGTCGGGTTGCGGCACGGTGGTGGCCGCCAGTGCCGGCAATCACGCGCAAGGCGTTGCGCTTGCCGCGCGTATGCTGAAAATTAAAGCCAAGATATTTATGCCGCTTGCGGCGCCGATCATGAAACAAAAAGCCGTACAAAAACACGGCGGCGATTTTGTTGAACCCATCCTCACCGGTGATACCTATAACGAAGCGGGCGATGCCGCCAAAGAATACGTGAAAGAACATGGCTTAACCTATATTCATCCGTTTGATGATCTTTACACCATGGCCGGGCAGGCGATGATTGCCGATGAGATCATTAATGACAGCGATGCACCGTTTGATTACGTGTTCTTGCAAATTGGCGGCGGCGGTATGGCCGGTGCAGTTTCCGCTTGGCTTAAGAAAAACTGGCCAGACATCAAAGTCATTGGCGTTGAAGGGGTTGATCAAGCCTCGATGCAGCAATCAGTGAAGGCAGGAAAACCTATTACTTTAGAAAAGGTTGATACGTTTTGTGACGGCACCGCCGTGACCACACCGGGCGATCTAACCTTTGAGGTTTGCAAAGACACGATTGACGACTATATCACCGTCACCAACGAAGAAGTTTCCGCCGCGATACAACAATTATGGGAGGCCAAGCGCGTGATTCCCGAACCATCCGGCGCCATGGGTATTGCGGGCATGAATAAATATGCGGACACGCATGCCGATGAAATGAAGGGCAAGCGCGTCCTGACTATTCTTTGCGGCGCAAACATGGATTTCAGCAAATTGTCTCTGATCGCTGGGAAATCAGCGATCGGCGCGCATCGTCGTCGGTATTACCGTGTGACTTTACCCGAAGGCAAAGGCGCCTTGCTAAACGTGCTAGAAGAATATTTTCAAGATCTCAATGTCTCCGAATTTATGTATGGGAAGATTCATGAAAGCGACGCGTGGCAGACCATTGCCGTTGACGCGAAAGAAGAGGAATTCGATGCTCTCGAAGCCAAATTTAAGGCTGGTAGTATCGAATTTAAAGACATCAGCTTGGATGCCGATATTCGGTACAAGATTATCAATTACAATCCGGCCCTTTTCCAGGATCCGATATTCATGAATGTTCGATTCCCGGAGAGAAAAGGTGCTTTGCGTGACTTTTTACGCAAAATATCGCTGCATGCGAGTATTTGCTATTTTAACTACGCCTATTCCGGGGAAGCGATAGGGCGCGCGCTCATGGGATTTGAGTTCGAAAAAGCCGGCGATAAAGATGCGTTCTTAGGCGTTATTGAGCAAACCAATACCTCCTGCGTGCCGATTGACGACAACACACAAAAACGCATTTTGAAGCATTAAAAATTTGGCGTTTTTCATCCCATCATGCTAAACCATATCCATGGTTAATAGCGCCGTTATCACCGACGAATTTGAGAGCAATCAAGCCACCGAAGCAACGATTTCGGATTATTTTGCGTTGCTGAAACCCAAGGTGATGAGCCTTGTGGTCTTTAGTGGCTTTGCTGGCTTATGCGTTGCCCCCGGTGGGTTAGAGATGCATCCATTGCTGATTATCACCGCGATGTTGGCCTTGGCCATCAATGCCGGCGCGGCCGGCGCAATTAATATGTGGTATGACCGCGATATTGATGCGGTGATGAAGCGGACAAAAAACCGTCCGCTACCGCGCGGAAAAATGCACCCCGATGAAGCCTTAAGTTTCGGGATTGTTTTGTCGGTTCTTTCGGTGATGTTGATGGGTGTTGCCTTGAATTGGTTAGCGGCCGGGATCTTAGCTTTTGCGAATTTATTTTACGTCGTGATTTACACGATGATGCTGAAACGCTCGACGCCACAGAATATTGTGATTGGTGGCGCGGCTGGTGCCTTTCCACCGATGGTCGGATGGGCTGCGGTAACAGGAGATATCACTCTCGCCTCTATTGCGCTTTTTATGATTATCTTTTTATGGACGCCGCCGCATTTTTGGGCGCTCGCGCTATACGTCAATGACGATTACAAAAAGGCAAAAATACCGATGATGCCGCTGACGCATGGGGAAAAACACACCAAGATTCAAATGGTGATTTATTCACTCTTGCTGTTACCGATAGCGCTCAGCCCTTATTTCTTAGGCGTTTCAGGGGTTCTTTATTTAATAGCCGCCAGCGGGTTATCGGCGTTTTTTGTATTTAAAGCGATCAAGACATATTTTTATTCAACGCAAAAAAACGCAAAATTGATGTTCGGTTACTCCGTCTTTTATCTGTTCGCGATTTTCTTAGCTCTTATTATTGATGGACTTTAGACATGCCTAAATCAGACCTACATAAACAAAAAAAGAAAAAAAACTTTCTGTTCCTTGCGCTTATTTTTGGCTTTATCGCGCTCATCTGGGCGATCACGATGATTAAGGTGGGCAATGCCGGATAGCAGCTACCCTACCTATCATCCAAAAGTTGTTTTTATCACGGGCGCGACAGGCGGCTTCGGTGAAGCCTTCACCAAGCGCTTTGATGCAATCGGCGCGAAACTTATTTTACATGGACGCAATCAAGAAAAATTAGAAAAACTCGCGCAAACACTTTCAAGTGAGTGTCACCTGGTGACGTTTGATTTAAAAGATCGCGACGGAATTGAGAAAGCCATTGAGGCTATTCCTGATGCATTTAAACCGATTGATTTGTTGGTAAATAATGCCGGTGGTGCGCTCGGCTTGGATAAATTCCAAGACGCCCCGATCGATGATTTGGTCAATATGATTGAAATGAATAATACGTCGTTGATCCGGATTAGCCGTTTGGTGCTGCCGCAAATGGTTGCCGCCAAGAGTGGGCATATTATTAATATTGGCTCTATCGCAGGGAATTGGCCTTATCCAGGCGGGCATGTCTATTGCGCCGTCAAAGCCTTCGTACAGCAATTTTCACTTGCTTTACGCTCTGATCTTATGGGCACTAATATCCGTGTGAGCAACATCGAACCCGGGATGGCGGAAACACCCTTTTCTTTGAACCGTTTTAAAGGCGATGCCGAAAAAGCCGACGCGGTTTACGCCAACACAGCACCTCTTAAGGCGGAGGATATTGCAGAGACAGTCTTTTGGACAGCAACACTCCCCGCACATGTCAATATCAATACGCTTGAAGTCATGCCAACCAAGCAAACACTTGCCGCCTTTAACATCGAACGTGATGGATAAAAATACCCGCACCCTGGTTCTTGTCTTTAGCATTGTTGTAGCGATGATTGGCCTCGCTTTCGCATCATTGCCTCTTTATGACGCGTTTTGCCGTGTCACGGGATTTGGCGGAACGCCTCTCTTATCCGAAGCCGCACCCTCTGAGGATGAAATCCTTGATCGTAAAGTAACAGTTTATTTTAACGCCGATACCAATCGAGACTTGAATTGGAATTTTCGCGCGGAAAAGAACAAGATTGAAGTGCGCATTGGGGAACAGAAGCTGATTAACTTTATCGCAGAAAACAAGGATTCAAATCCGATTGCAGGTACCGCTGTTTACAATGTTACACCCCTCAAAGCGGGTAAATATTTTCATAAAACACAGTGCTTTTGCTTTGATCGGCAAGTTTTAAC
>JBCDCD010000016.1:0-13148 GCA_039182445.1 Pseudomonadota bacterium
ATGCCTGAGAAATGTAAATAGCAAACCTGTCCTTAATTGAAATGATATTCTCCTTAAAGGTAAAAAATAATCACGATAGCGCTTAAAAAAAAAGCGCATAATAAATTAACGATGTAGTTTAAAAAATAAGATTAGATAAATGCCGTTAACGGCACATCTTACTGCGCACGCAAATCATTTCGGCGAAAGCCGAATGGATATGAAGTAGTTTTGAATTTGCGTTTATATTCATATCAATAGGAAAACATGATTAAAAATTTAACGCAAGATATTTTTTATCAATAATCGCAACGCTAAAAATGGAATCGGGTAATGCGTTTTCGGATCGAACACATCACCTTGCACATCGATAAGACGGCGGTGATAGAGCGTAGCCATGCTCTGCTGCGCTTTTAAAAAACGCGATTGAGTCTTCACAGATCGCACCCCCTCTAAACGCTCTAACATAGACTGAACAATCGGTTGCAGTGATTTCTCTTTTTTGAAATCAAGAATTTTTTGCATCGATAAATTTTCTGTTTCAAGCATGTCGACAGGAAAAATGAGATGTCGTCTTGATAATTGATGTGGGATCGTTCGTATCAATCCCATCGCGCCATAATAAAAAGAAACAGAATTAATGGTGTTGTCTTTTTCTTTTTGTCCTAAAATTTTGAGCGCTAGCTTATTAAAATTTTCATTACATTTTCGCGCATAAATTTCAAAGCTCTCCCAGTCAGCGAGCGGTTTATATTCCAAATCAAATTCACGCACATTAATCATCGCCAAGAGATCATCTTTCTTCAGATCATATTTTTTTATTACGTTTGCCAAAGGTTCCACCACTTCATGGCGTCTTGGCTGTTCGTCTGCATAAATTTCTTCGATTGCATCACGCCACCATTGAAGACGAATTTTACCCGTGATTGGTTCTGTGACGACTTCCGCCGTTTTCGCTACTTCATAATTGAACGCAATCAAAGCCCAAAGCGCCGGACGATGCTTATTTGGACATAATAAGCTGAGCAAAAACCGGTCCGGATCATGTGTTCGGGCAATATTTAACGTTTGATCTTGCATGAGAGTTTTTCTAACATGACGAGGAATAAAAAAACACCGAATAAAGGAACCGCTATGACTTTTGAAATCCCAGACCTTCCCTATGCTTATGATGCGCTCGACCCTTATATGTCTGCCGAGACATTGGAATTCCATCATGACAAACACCACAAAGCCTATGCCGATAAAGGCAATGAGCTGATCGCCGGCACTGGTTTGGAAAGTCTTTCCGTCGAAGAGCAAATGATGAAGACGTTTACCAATCCGGAACAAGCTGGGTTGTTTAACCAAATCGGCCAGTTTTATAACCATGTTCATTTTTGGAATTGGATGAAGCCAAATGGTGGCGGCACTGCCCTGCCCGGTGCGCTTGAAAAGAAAATCAATGATGACCTTGGTGGATTTGAAGGATTTAAAAATGAATTCGTCAATAAAGGGATCGGCCAGTTCGGTTCCGGTTGGGTTTGGCTCGCGATGGATGATGCATCCGGCAAGCTCAGTGTGATGAACACACCAAACGGTGAAAACCCTGTTGTACACGGCAAAACACCGCTTCTTGGCTGTGATGTTTGGGAGCATGCGTATTACATTGACTACCGCAACGCACGCCCAAAATATCTGGAGGCATTCGTCGATAATCTCGTGAATTGGGACTATGTCGCCGAGCTTCATGAAAAAGGTCCGCTTAAGTTAGCGGCATAAGGAGTTATGATGAGCTTAACATTAGATGATGCAAGAAAAGCAATTAAAGCTGCCACAGATAAAGCGGTCGAAATAAACACCAAGATGGATATCGCCGTGGTTGATCGCGGCGGTAATCTTGTTGCTTTCGAACGAATGGACGGTGCCTGGATTGGATCGATTGATATTGCCATTGATAAGGCTTGGACCGCCAATGCTTTTGATATGGCAACGCATGATCTTGGGAAAATATCGCAACCCATTGAAGATAATATTTGCTTTGGTATTCACACCACCAATAATACCCGCGTGGTGATCTTTGGTGGTGGCGTGCCTATTGTTAAAAACGGCGAGATTGTTGGAGGAATTGGCATTTCGGGCGGCTATGCGCAAACAGAAGACCATCCCGTCGCCGAAGCGGGCGCGGCCGCTGTTTCATAGACATTGCACACCATAAATGACAAAAAAGCCGCTCATAGCGGTTTTTTTTATGGAATTATTTCTATTTTTCTATAAAAAGACATTATGAGTAATGCCTTATTTGTAACTGACTTTCACCACGGCCCCATTATATATCCTAAAAGCCCTAGAGATTCAGCTCTGTTTGGGAATAGAGCCGCAGAACTCCACCGTGCTTTTATACGTTATGCCAACCCGATTACACCTCTTATCCTTGACGGTGGTGACCAAAGCACTCATTTAAGGAAAAGAGAAAAACATTTAGAGGCGGCTGCGCGCGCTCGAAAAGAGAGCATGAAATTTCGTGGCGATTATGCACGCGCTATCGGTAACCATGACCCCTATTTTGACGCTATGGAATTTCAATTTAATCGAATGACCCATCGTTTGAATCAAACAGGATTATTGCATACAGATGTTGTTGTCGTTCAACCAGAAGTTACAACTACATTAATGGGAAAAAAATATCGATATGATTATGCGTATTCAGCTGAAACTTTAGCAGCAATCGTTGAAGAATGTAAAAATCCCAATTTGATTATTGTTTCGCACTGGGCTTTTAACCGACGCTTACGCGGCCTTGCCAGAAAAACTCAAGGAAAACCCTATGAGTATATTGATAACTCGGAAGCAATTGGTGAAATTCTTTCAGGGCAGTCCTCAGAAGGAAAAACTGTACTTACATTACACGGTCATGAGCATTATTTTTCAAGGCAAGAACAAGACGGATATGAAACACTTGTTATGCCGTCAATCGTTCAGGAAGATGTTGACTTTTCACATGTTCCTTGTGGTCTTTTTGCAAAAATCACTGATAAAAACCGTGGTGGAATAAAAGTCGAATACAAAAAACTCGCAGTCGGCGATAAAAGAAAAGCAGTCAAGACACCACGCTTCGGTGTTATTGATAACGTTCCAGAAGAATATATGAGACGCTATGCCAGGCCTAGTAAGGAAGGAGGACCGCCGTAACCCGGCGGCCTTCGGCCATAAGAACATTATAGGTGCGGCACGCCGCGCCTGTATCCATCACGTCAAAAGCGATGCCTTTACTGCGCAAGTCATTCTTTAATTCTTTCGGTAGAAATGCCATCTGAGCCCCTGATCCGAAAAGAAAAACATCATAATCCGCCACGAAATCAAAAAGTGGTTTGAAATCATCAAGCGTTAACACCTGAACATCACCGTTCAAATTAATTTCGATAGTTGCTTCGGGGGTAACAATAACAGAGCTGCTATATGTTTGGCCACTAATACGAAAGACACCACCGGCATAGCTTTGGACAATTTGCTGTCCTTCCTTCACCAGTGGCGTGACATCCATAATGAAATAACCTTAACGTGATGTATCAATATATGGAGAAACATAAACGCGCTCTGACGTTGCTGGCTTCTCCATCATTGGCGCCGCTTCTGGAGCAGGCTGTACCATTGGCACAGTTTCCGTTACAGCTTCTTGCACTGCTTTGACAGGCGCTTCAATAGCCGGAGCTTGTGGTTTTTCGATGGCTGTTTCTTGAACCTCTTCAATCGCTTCTTGAATAGGCTCAGCGATTTCCGGTGTTTCCACCATTGGTGTTTCTGGCGCAACCGTTTCTGTCATGACAGGTTCCGGCATCTCGGGCATGTCAATTGTCTCCACAGCATCCATTTTAGGGGCGTCAGGAATATTCGGTGTTGTCATTTCTACAACCGGCTCCGTCACTGTTTCCTCAATAGTGGTCGCTGCTTCAGTGGTGACCTCTTCAACGGTTTCCGTCGCCTCTTCTACCATTTCTGTTGCCATGTCTTCTGCCATTGGTTCGAGTGGTTGACCATCTTCACCAACTACTGGCGCTGTTTCTGGTAATGTCGGAGCCGCTGTTTGGGCCGCCACATCACCACGATTGTTCACAATAATATCATCGATCGTGCCAACCTCGAGCGGACTATCATTCGCACAGGCCGGTAAAGACAAGAGAGCAACACTGAGAAATAGGCTAAGTTTGGTTTTGGTCATGATCGTTCCTTTATATTAGGCTTCAATTGTTTCTTTCGTCTCCGTCTCTGGTTTTTTATGACGGATGTTTAAAAATGTGAGGATCGGCGCGGCAACAAAAACAGATGAATAGGTACCGATCACAATCCCGAATATCAGCGCATTCACAAATCCACGGATCACTTCGCCACCAAATGCCCAAAGCGCAATCAGCGCGAGCAAGGTTGTAATAGAGGTCATGATTGTACGCGACAAAGTCTGGTTAATTGATTTATTGAGCAATTCTCCTACAGGCATCTTTTTAAACTTGCGCAAATTCTCACGAATGCGGTCAAACACCACCACCGTATCGTTAATCGAATAACCGGCGATCATCAAAATCGCTGCAACCGTCGATAAATTGAACTCCATCTGGGTTAGCGCAAACAACCCAATTGTCGCCAACGAGTCATGAATAAGCGCCGCAATCGCCGCCGCACTAAATTGCCATTCAAATCGGAACCAGATATAAACCAGCATGCCTAGAATGGAGAAAAGAACGGCATACATTCCTTTTTGTTTCAGCTCTTCGCCCACTTGCGGTCCGACAAATTCAATTCGGCGGTAATCGAGACCTTCTTCGAAAATTTCATCGAGCTTTTCTTTAACGCTTTCGATCGCTTCTTGCTGCGCAAATGGGTCTTCGCCTTGCTGTGGTAAGCGGATGAGTAAGTCGTTTGGTGCACCAAACTCCTGAATGGAGATATTGCCAAGCTCTAATGTGTTCAGCTCATTGCGTAACTCTGTAAGATCTGGCGCTTCTTGTGTTACTTGAATCTCAATCAATGTTCCGCCGGTGAAATCAATGCCGAAATTCAAGCCTTTCGAGAAAAGTAAAAACAGCGATCCCAAAAGAATAATAGCCGATAGCGCAAAAGCGAGATAACGCTTGCCTGCAAAATCTAAATTCGTATTTTTTGGTACCCAACGTAACATTTTAAATCCTATTGCATTGTCGGAAGTTTATCTTCCGCTTTCAATTTGTCATACTCTTCCACATCTAAAATAAAGTCTTCATTTTCGATACGGTCAATATATAAAACCCCGTGCATATGATCTATCTCATGAGAAAGAATACGCGCATCATTTCCTTCGAACTTTCTTGTTGTTTGCTCCTTACCTTGATCATAAAAAGTCACTTCAATCCAATCCGGACGTAGCACTAAACCACGCTTATCAAAAAAGCTTAAACATCCTTCCCAACCATAATTCTTTTCTTCAGATTCCTTGGTAATTTTAGGATTTATGAAGCTAAGCCAATCAAGCTGAGGCGTCCAGATCAAGCATGCTTGCTTTAAACGACCTAATTGAACAGCCGAAATACCTTTTGCCCAAGTAAATTCATAGCGTGTCGCTGATATATCCAATACTTCACGCATTTCAGAAAACAAACTTTCTATTTCTTGTTGATCATCTAAATTAACAGGCACAGATTTTTCACGAAGAATAGCATCGTCAATTTGCCTTATGTCGTCATGTAAAATCATATGCGTAACTCACTTGGCTTTTTGGTTTTCAAATAACGGATAACCAATAAACGTGTAATCATAATCGCAGAGAAAAACGATGTCGCAATCCCAATCGCCAGCGTCACAGAGAACCCTTTAATCGGCCCTGTACCAAAGGAGTACAAGATAATCGCCGCAATCAACGTGGTCAGGTTCGCATCGATAATCGTTGCCATCGCACGGCTAAAGCCCGCATCCACCGCCGACATCGGCGAGCGCCCATTTTCAATTTCTTCTTTAATACGCTCAAAAATCAACACGTTCGCGTCAACCGCCATACCAATGGTCAACACAATCCCGGCAATACCCGGCAGCGTTAATGTTGCCTGCAAACTTGAGAGTAATGCAAAGATCAGCGACATGTTCACGAGCAAAGCAACATTCGCATAAGCGCCAAAACGACCATAAGATAAGAACATAAACACCAAGACCCCCGCGAGACCAATTGCTGAGGCAATCTTACCAGCCTCCACCGAGTCCGCACCGAGTGAAGGACCAACGGAACGCTCTTCTAAAACCGTCAATGGTGCAGGCAACGCCCCTGCTCGAAGTAATAACGCCAAATCACTGGCTTCTTTGATCGAAAAACTACCAGAGATTTGTCCTGCGCCACCCAAAATTGGTTCACGGATAACCGGCGCACTAATCACTTCATTATCAAGCACAATGGCGAAAAGATTATTCACATTTTCACTACTAAATTTCGCAAAACGTTTCGCGCCCACCGCATCAAAACGGAAAGTCACAGCAGGTTGCCCGCCTTGGTCTTGCCCAACTTGTGCATTGACCAACATATCACCGCTTAATTCCGCACGGCGTTCCACGGCGATGCTTTGCGTTGGATCTTCGGCCATCGGTAAGGTCATCACCGACGTACCGCGCGCATTCGGGTTCACTAAATGAAAGGTTAGTTTTGCCGTTGTACCGAGCAAGTCTTTAATCCGCTGCGGATCATCAATACCCGGAAGTTGCACGAGAATACGGTCATCCCCTTGGCGTTGAATGACGGGTTCGCGTGTTCCGGTTTCATCAATGCGGCGACGCACAATTTCAATCGATTGTTCAATCGTTTGCTTTTGGATTTCTTCAATAGCCTCTTCGGAAAAAATCGCGGAGACTTGGTTGCCTTCAACATCAACTTCTAGAAGATTGTCGACCTCACGAATAATGTTACGTACCGCGTCAGCATCGCCTTCTTCGCGTAAAGTAATACGAGCACCATACTCACCGCCGCTTTGAACATCGCTCAAACGGCGATAGCCAATTTTGCCGCTGCGTAATTCAGGGCGCAGCGTTGTGACCAAGCCATCGGCGCGTTCCTTCAACACATCACCCAAATCAACTTCCAACAAGAGATGCGAACCCCCTTGCAAGTCCAGTCCTAAATTCACTGCTTGATGTGGAACAAAGCCGGGTAAGTTATTGGCGATATAATCGCGCGCATTTTGGCCAATGAGATTTGGCATCGTGTAGAGCACACCAAAAGCGCAGACAATCAATGTCAGAATAATTTTCCAACGCGGGATATTCAGCATCGTGAATTACTTCTTTTCTTCTTCTTTTTTCTCTTCGCGTACCGTCAATGTGCTGCGCACGGCGGTCACTTTCATATCTTTTCCGAGATTAACAATCGCTTCGTCATTGCCTTCAAGTTTTTCGATCTTGCCGACCAAACCACCAGCGGTGACAACCTTGTCGCCTTTTTTCAGGCCGTCGACCATTTCCTTATGCGCCGCGAAACGTTTTTGTTGCGGACGAATGAGCAAGAAATAGAACATCACGACCAACACCACAATCAAGCCCATGTTCCATGCGAAAGCACTTGCGGCGCTTGGCGCCTGCCCCACAGTCACGGCCATTTCGCTGTCTGTATCTACCATTATCTCTTGGGCATAAGCTTTGGAAATCAACATTTTATTTGTCCTATTGTTTGAAATTGCGTAATTTCGGGAAACTATAATGCTTTAAAAGGCAAAAACAAGGGCTTAGCCGATGAATGAGACAATTATGAACGATATTTTGGAACGGCTGGATCGCATGGCCGAAGCCTTGGAAAAGCAGGCTGGACAAGCCGCTGCAGCTGCCCCTCATTGGGATGACGCCAGCCTGTGGGTCTGGCAAGCGGCTAGCAATAGCCTAAAGCCTGTTACGGAAACCGATATTGTGCCGTTGAAGCTATTGGTGGGCCTTGATCAACAAGCCGATATTCTGATGCAAAACACGCAACAATTTGCTGAAGGCTACGCCGCCAACAATGCGCTTCTATGGGGTGCACGTGGTACAGGAAAAAGCGCGCTCACCAAAGCTGCGTTTCAAGAAACACATAAGAAGCATAAAAATCTGAACCTTATCGAAATTTATCGGGAAGATTTGGCGTCGCTGACGGCCCTTCTCGATCTCGTGCGCGACGCGAAAGATCAACGCTTTATTTTATTTTGTGATGATCTGTCTTTTGATGAAAATGATAGTTCTTAGAAATCACTCAAGGCTATTTTGGATGGTGGCGTGCAGAACCGTCCGTCCAATGTCATTCTCTATGCAACATCTAATCGCCGTCATTTATTACCGCGCAGCATGATGGAGAATGAACGCTCCACCGCGATCCATAAAAGCGAAAGCGTCGAAGAAAAAACATCATTGTCTGATCGTTTCGGACTCTGGCTCGGCTTTTATAACACTGATCAAGACGCCTATCTCGCCATGATCGATGGGTATGCTAAAGAATATGAGCTGAAGATTGATGAAAAAGACGCGCTTGAATGGGCCATCACCCGCGGTAATCGTTCTGGCCGCGTCGCTTGGCAATATATTCAACATATCGCTGGACAGCAAAAGGTGAAACTATAATTGACATCATGATTTCTTTCGCTTATTTTTTCTAATTATAGGAATAAGATATGCACGTAAGCACCGCAGAATTAGAACGCCAATATGGCTCCCACGCCAAAGCGATTATCTACTATACATCGAGCCGAACAGGCTCTGAGCCGGCCGTGTATTCTGGAGTCAATCAAGTGGATATCACGGAGCAATTAGGGCCACTCCCCGTAGGCGCGGATAGCGATCTTAGTGCTCCGAGCAATGCAGCTCACATCGTTTATTATGCTGATACCGCTGAAGCAAGGCACGATTTATTATCGTCGAGAGGCATCAAAGACTCTGGTTTGCTAGTACCAGAAAAAACGATTAGTGAAACACCACTTCCAAAATCGTTAAACGCACCTACACCCCTTGAGGAAGGACAAACGCTTTTTAGACTTATAATAAGCATGGCCGAAAACAACACCACTTTTGACGTTTCAGAAACTTCTGTTATGGATGTGAGACCTGACTATGTTGCCCATTGCCAATATTTTGGGAGGCTAGCGAGCGAAAAAGGTTATGACGTTGGATTTTGGTACGAGACTGCAGACGCAAAATTTTTATCTTTTGAGGAAAACGCTGATACAAAAAATCCAAGAAAGTTTATTCGACGCGACACTTTTTCTGCGTGTCAAGGACATGAGCTTCTTTTCTTATCTAACACCGCCAGATCTCGATGGATGAAAGCCGCCAATACTCTTTTAAGAGCTGCTGAAGAATTTTCTATCGCAACAGGAATACCCAGAGATGGCCCAATTACAAGGCTGCTCGCATTAACCCCCTAAGCGCCTCAATAAATTATAAATACCGATCTGGATTAAGCGGTGTGCTGCCTTCTCGAATTTCAAAATGCAATTGCGGCGTATCGACTGCACCTGTTGAACCAACCGTACCAATGGACTCCCCGCGCTGAACACTTACTCCTTTTTGTACCAACATCTTATCCAAATGCGCATAAGCGGTCATCATTTTCCCCTGATGCCGTACCAAAATAAGATTGCCGTAGCCTTCCAAATCATCCCCGGCATAGACGACAACGCCATTTTGCGCGGCGCGCACTGGTGTACCGCGCGGCGCTTTAATATTTATGCCATCGTTATGCAGACCTCCATCTTTCGGACCGAAGCTTGAAATCACACGACCACTCACGGGACGCATAAATTGACCATTACCCGATAGCTGTGGTGTTTCTTTTGGCACCACAGGGCGACTAGCCACCGACGCTTGTTGAGGTTTTGCTTGTGGGGTGACGCGTGTTTGCACCGCCGATTCAATAGGCTGCGGTGTAGACGTCGATGTTACTGGCGCATCCAACGCTTCGCCTCTCACCGAAGCAATGCGCGCTGTACTTTGTGTTGGATTATTGCGTTCTACTTTTTGAATATTTTCTTTCGCCACTGCTTCCTGAACACGCGTTGGTGTTGGCAATCGCAAAACCTGCCCCGCTTGTAACTTATACGGTGGTGTTAAATCATTAAGCGACACCAAACGGTTCACATTGACTTCATAAAGTTTCGCGATAGAAAAAACTGTATCATCAAAACGCACACGATGTTCATTCGGCGGCGGCAGTTGCAAACGATAGCCCGCCTTTAACACATAAGGCGCTTGAATATTATTCACCGTAATAATTTCCCGCATCGGCAGGCGATAATTTTGCGAAATTTCATAGACGGTTTCACCCGGCAACACGGTATGCACACCCACACTGCCAGCCATGTTATTTGGCCCAAAGTCATAGAAACCAACAGGCTCCTGCGAACACGCCGCAGCAATCAAACAAGAAGAAAGAAGAAAGATTTTTTTCATCTATGCGATCTCTCTTTCTTTTTCGCGCGCGGCGCTCTCATCCAAATCGGGTAGTAGCGGCACAAAACGAACGGGCATAATATCCGAGACCGACCACGTATCTTCGCCTTCTTTTTTATAGCGTTTGAGCATTTGCTTCCCGCTCTCGCCAATCGGTGCAATCATAATCCCGCCGACTGTCAGTTGATCGATCAACGCTTGTGGTGGTTTTTCCCGTGCGGCGGCGGTAACAATAATCCGATCAAACGGCGCTTGTTCCACGCCGTGAATTTTCGGCCAGCCGCGCATGCCATCGCCATAGAGTGTTGTGACATTGCGCAAATGTAGTGCGTCAAAGTTCGCCTTGGCAATATCATGAAGTGGCTTGTGCCGCTCAATCGTATACACACGCCGACAAAGATGCGACAGCACACAAGATTGATAGCCAGTACCTGTACCAATTTCTAAAACCTTATGGCGATCCGTTAAATCGAGCGCTTCGGACATTTTGGCGACAACAAACGGCTGGCTAATCGTCTGCCCACGCCCAATCGGCACAGCAATATCTTCATAGGCTTGATCAACCAGGGCCTCATCAATGAAATGCTCTCGCGGCACACGCTCAATCGCGCTCAAAACGCGCGTATCATGAATCCCTGCCTGACGCAGAGTCATGATGAGTCTGATTTTTCTGTTTTCGATTGCACTCACGGGTTTTGTTCCAGATAAATGGAAATAAAGACGCCTTTATTTTACATCACTGCGAATCGGCGCGCAAGGGTCGGTTTAAGCCTGCGTAATCTTCTCTATCCCGCCCATATAGGGTTTAAGAACCTCAGGGACGGTGATACTACCATCATCGGCGTTGTAGTAATTCTCCATCACAGCAATGAGCGCGCGACCCACCGCAACGCCAGAACCGTTTAATGTATGAACATATTCGGTGTTCTTGCCGCCCCCCTGACTTTTAGAGTCTTTAAAACGTGCATTCATACGCCGCGCCTGAAAATCGCCACAGGTAGACACGCTGGAAATTTCACGGAAAGTATTCTGTCCCGGTAACCAAGCTTCGATATCATATGTTTTGCGCGCACCAAAACCGGTATCGCCTGTACAAAGCACAACCGTCCGATAAGGAATTTCTAACTTCTCCAAAATCGCCTGCGCGCAACCAAGCATTCTTTCATGCTCCTCATCGCTTTTATCGGGATGCGTAATAGAGACCATCTCAACTTTGTAAAATTGATGCTGGCGCAACATACCGCGCGTATCTTTTCCGGCACTCCCCGCCTCTTTTCGAAAACACGGCGTGAAAGATGTATGACGACGCGGCAAGGTATCCGCGTCTACAATCTCTTCGCGCACCGTGTTCGTCAGCGTTACTTCAGAAGTTGGTATCAACCATTTACCATCGGTGGTTTTATACTGATCTTCTTCAAACTTTGGCAACTGACCCGTGCCGTACATGACTTCCGTATTCACTAACAGCGGCGAAACCGTTTCCGTCAAGCCATGCTCGGTCACGTGCGTATCCAGCATGAATTGTGCGAGTGCGCGCTCCAATCGTGCCAATTGTCCGGTCAAAATTACAAAACGGCTGCCGCTTAATTTCGCTGCCATTTCAAAATCCATCATGCCAAGCGCTTCGCCAATTTCGAAATGCTCTTTCGCGGCGTTTTGACCTACACGCGGCTCGGTTTCACCATTCGGGAACCAGCGACGAATTTCGAGATTATCTTCTTCATCGGCACCGTCCGGCACATCATCTTTGAGAATATTCGGTAACCCTGACAGATGTTTTGTTAAATCTTCTTTTTTTACCCGTACTTGTTCATCGAGAACGATCATCTCGTCTTTCAAACGCGCGACTTCTTCTTTGGCCGCTTCCGCTTCGTCTTTCTTTCCGTCTTTCATCAAGGCACCAATGGCCGATGATTTTTCATTGCGCTCTTGCTGCATGGTTTGCTGCGCTGTTTGCGCCATACGCAAATCTTCATCCAGCTTTAAAATCTGCACGGATTGCTTTTCGATCCCACGGCGCTTCATCGCCGCATCAAATTCATCGGGGTTATTGCGAATATATTTTATGTCGAACATTGTAACTTCTGGTTTTGATCTCTAAATTAACGTCATGGACACAATAAGCGGCGACCAGCAAATTCACAAGACCTCTTTGGATGGGGTTTATACGCTTTTGCAGCCCGAAGAAAAACGACCCGTTATTTTTGACTCACCCCATAGCGGGCAACAACTGCCCAATGATTTTGATTATGCGTGCGATCCTGATGATTTGATGCGCGCCGAGGATCGCTACGTTGATGAACTATTCGCCGATGCGCCGACGCTTGGGGCCTCGTTGCTCATGGCGGAATTCCCCCGCACCTATATTGATCTCAACCGCCGCATCGATGATATCGACCCGGAAACCTATATAGGCAACTGGCCCGTCGGCGAAGACGGCTATGTCACGCCCGATCCGTCCAATCGATCCTTTGCGGGGATTGGGCTGATACGGCGTCTTATCCGACTTGGAACACCGGTTTACGCCACGAAACTCTCGCCTGCCGTTATTCAATCGCGGATTAATAACTACTATATGCCTTATTATGCTGCGCTAGAGAAAATGATCGATGATCTGCATTATCAATTTGGGCAGGTCTGGCACATCAACTGTCATTCCATGCCCTCATACAGCGTTCGTGGGAATAAAGCCGATCGCGCCGATCCGTCCAAACCGATTGATTTTGTTCTTGGTAATCGTGATGGCACGACTTGTGATCCCACCTTCACATCAG
>JBCDCD010000017.1:0-12968 GCA_039182445.1 Pseudomonadota bacterium
ATTGAAAATCTTTTACTTGATGAAGTGCATACCATTCCCGCCGAAATGGACCAGGAAGAAGTCGCAATGATCTTCCGGCGCGAAGGATTAAACTCCGCCCCCGTTGTTGATGATGACAATCGCCTCATTGGTGTCATTACTTTTGATGACATTATCGACGTTATTGATGAAGAAGCCGAAGAAGATATTTTGAAACTCTCCGGGGTTGGCGAAGACGACTTCTACCGTAGCATTCTTTCTACGAGCAAAAGCCGTTTTCGGTGGTTGTTTGTCAACTTGCTAACCGCTATCGCTGCGTCTGTTGTTATTTCTTTTTTCGACGCAACCATTGAAGAAATTGTTGCGCTCGCCGTGTTGATGCCCATCGTTGCGTCGATGGGTGGCAATGCTGGCACGCAAGCTTTGACCGTTGCCGTGCGGGCGCTTGCAACAAAAGAATTATCCGCCACCAACACCTTACGTGTGATTGGAAAAGAAACCATCGTCGGTTTTCTCAACGGCACGGGCTTCGCGATCATTATGGGTGTTATTGCTGCGCTTTGGTTCGGCAATGATATGCTTGGTATCGTCATTGCCGCCGCGATGATCATTAATTTGATTGTCGCCGGTTTAAGCGGCGCGGCGATCCCTATTTTCTTGAACAAAATCGGCTCCGACCCAGCGCTTTCCTCTACTGTTTTACTGACAACAATAACCGACGTTGTCGGCTTTTTTGGGTTTCTCGGCCTTGCGAGTATCTTCTTGCTGTAAAAATCTCCCTATCTCGTTGTTTTTTATGATATAAAATTGGAATGTCTGCCTCAAAACTCATTCGACCATCGATCGATTATAAAGATAGCTACCTCGAAGCATTGAAAGAATATCATGCTGAAGGGCGCTATACCTATCAGGATATAGATCGCCTTACCGCCGATTTTGAGACGTTCATTGATCAATTGCGTACCGAACGCGGTTATCCGCATCAACCTTATCAAGATTGGGTTGAACCGGTGCCAGAAACCATTGTCTGGCTTGTCAAAGACGATAAATATATTGGCACGGTCGATATTCGCCACCGCCTGAACTGGCATTTGGAGAAATGGGGTGGCCATATTCATTTCAATATCCGCCCGTCGATGCGTGGCAAAGGTTTTGGCATGAAAATCCTGAAAAAGGCTCTGCCGATTATTAACTATATTGGCATTGATAAAGCTTTACTCACCGTTGCACCCGACGATGACGCCGCTATCCGTATAGTTGAGGCATGCGGCGGCGTTTTTGAGGACGAAACGACCGCGACGGATAAATTCCCTGCCATGCGTCGTTATTGGATTGACTGCACTTAGAAATCATACTTGAAAACTGGACTTTTGGGCGAAAATCGCTTATTTCTAACGCACTTTTATTTCCGAAAAAGGTGTGATTATTCATGGCGAAAAAATCGTCCAAAAAAACGGCACGAAAAAAGACGACCAAGCGTAAAGTAAACCGCAAACAACAACGTGGTTGGTTTTCGCGTCTCTTTCGTTTTTGTTTTAAATGGGGATTTGTGCTCGGCATCTGGGCCGCGATTTTGCTCACCGCCTTTATGTTATATTTATCCTCCGAACTTTCTTCTATCACCAAAAGCATGGTGTTTGAACGCCGTCCGGCGATTATCATCAAAGCCTCCAATGGTGAAATTGTCGATCGTTACGGTGATATCAAGGGTGAGATTATTGATGTCAAAGATTTGCCCGACCATGTGGTGCACGCTGTTATCGCGACAGAGGATCGCCGCTTTTATAATCACCTTGGCATTGATCCTTTAGGCATCGCCCGCGCTTTTGTTGTGAATGTACAAAAAGGTGGCTTTGTACAGGGCGGATCAACGATCACGCAACAGCTCGCAAAAAACTTGTTCCTCACACGCGAACGAACCATCAAAAGAAAACTACAAGAAGTGATTTTAGCCGTCCGTCTTGAGAGTGAACTCACCAAAGATGAGATCCTAAGCGCTTACTTAAATCGTGTTTATTTAGGAAGCGGCGCCTACGGTATTGACGCGGCTTCGCAAACCTATTTCAAAAAATCCGCACGAGACTTAAGCGTTAAAGAAGCCGCTACGATTGCTGGTCTTCTCAAAGCACCATCACGCTTTTCACCAAACGCCAACCCACGATTATCCGCCGAACGCACCAAAGTCGTACTGAAAGTAATGGCCGATGCTGGTTATATTGAAGATGACGAATATAACACTGTTAAGAATTCAAAACCGATCCCACGGCGCAAACCTTCAAGCAGTGACTCTATTCGTTATTTCACCGATTATGTGGTCAATCAAATTGAAGATCTTATCGGGCCTGTCGATCAAGACATCATTGTTGAAACAACATTGAACCAGCCTATTCAACAAGAGCTTGAAGAATCCATAACGAAAAAATTATTAAGCATCCAAGAACCCCGGGAAGTGGATCAAGCTGCCGGTATGGTCATGCGCCTTGATGGCGCTGTTATGGCGATTATGGGCGGCGGCGACTACGACATGAGCGAATATAACCGCGTAACGGAATCATTGCGTCCCCCTGGCTCGTCTTTTAAGCCAATTGTTTATCTCACCGCGATTGAAAATGGTTGGGATGTTTACTCGATGATCATGGACGAACCCCGTGATTACGGATCTTATCGTCCGCGTAACTTTGGCAATAAATATTATGGTCCGGTTACGTTGTATGAGGCACTTACCTTATCGCTCAATACCGTTGCCGTCGCTCTCATGAAAGATGTTGGACCACCCAAGGCTATTCAAACAGCGCGCCGCCTTGGCATCACCGCTGATCTTGAAAGCAGCCTCAGCACCGCCTTGGGCTCAAACGGAATTCCTATGATCCAAATGATAACCGCTTATGCGACGATTGGCCGCGGCGGCAGTGCGATTGATCCTTACGCGATTAAGAAAATAACGGATAATAATGGCATTACACTCTATGAGCGCACGCAGCCACAACAACCGCGTCAGGTTGTCGAACAAGAACATGCAGCGCAAGTGAATCTCATGATGCAGTCGGTCGTACAAAACGGAACGGGAAAAGCGGCTGCTCTCCCCTACCCGACAGCCGGTAAAACCGGAACGTCACAAGAATATCGTGATGCTTGGTTTATTGGCTATACCGATAAATATGTTGGCGCCATTTGGTTTGGCAATGATGATAACTCACCCACAAAAGCGCTCACAGGTGGATCTGCTCCGGCACAAGTTTGGCGTGAGGTGATGCTGCGCGCACAAGCGCAAGGCGGTCGATCGTATGCAAGCTTTTATACATTGGCACCAGATCGTTTTGACACTTTATTAGGACAAATTTTAAATTCACTTGAATTTGATGGTGGTATTTTTAACCGCACTGATAACGACAATGGTTGGTTTGATGATATTTTTAACAGTGAAGATCGTGATGAAATATTACGCGACCGTCGCTTTGATCCTCAAACGGGGCAAATCTATCGCTCTGAAGAGCCCCGGTTTCGTTACAATCCACGCCAAAATCAATTCCGCCGAGAAGACAGCAATAGACAAACGCAAGGTGGCTATTCCAGCAACGTGAATGATTAGAGCTTATGTTTCTGCAAAATCATTTTCTTCTATAATCACAGATTGACGGCGAACACTTGTGAACTGCTCTTCGCCTATGCGCCCCCAGTGCTTGACAATATCCTGAACAGCTTTACTGGGCATACCAAACTCTTGCTTATCACATTGCGCGCTCTGATCGACAAAATCGAGATAATCACTCGGGAACGCCGCACGCGGTGCCCGCAACCCTAAATCAACAAGAACTTTCGCAATATAAGCATCGCTGTCATTCAATAAGTCCGCTGTGAACTGCATAGCGGACAAAACCTTGATATTGACCGAGCCATTTGACACAAGACGCAAATGACGCATAAAGCGCGCATAGACTTCCATTTCATCGCGGCATTGCTCAACATTTTCGGGTGGTAACGGTAAAACAATACGCACATCACCAGAAAAATTATACTGATTATCATTGGACTTAAGATACGTGGTCATTGAAAACCTCCTTTGGTTCTAAAGTTACCAAAGCAAAAACTGGAGAGTTTTTACTTCAAGAAAAGACAGCTTTTATAAATTTGTCTCTTCCTGAAATGAACGCATGTACTTATACCTTCGATTATATTTCTTAATAGTTTCTTAATGCCAATTTTCAAGCTGGGGATAAGTGGGTCTCTATCTGTGGATAACAATATCTAAGTCACTGGAATCGCTGCAACAGCCAACTTATCCACACGCTCGTTCATTTCATGTCCAGCGTGCCCTTTAACCCAGATAAATTCGACGGAATGTTGCTGAATCAGCGAATCGATTTGCTGCCAGAGATCTTGATTCTTAACAGGTTTCTTGCTCGCGCTCTTCCATCCACGCGCTTTCCAGCCCTCCAGCCATTCATTGACGCCCTGTTGCACATATTTGCTATCGGTATAGAGCTTCACGTCAGATGGTTTTTTAAGTGCTTCCAATCCTTTGATCACCGCCATCATTTCCATGCGGTTATTGGTCGTCTCTTCTTCTCCACCCGACAATTCTTTTTCATGCCCATTCCATTGCAAAATCGCGCCCCATCCACCTGGACCCGGGTTACCACTGCACGCACCATCTGTGTAGATTGTGATTTTGTTCTGCGTCATAATACTAATCTAAAAGCGCCAAGAAATCTTCTTCGGAATTAATATCCTTGATCTCACGGGAAGATATTGTGCGACCATACTTGTCGGCAATCTCTTGGTATTTTGGCAGTCTTTCTTCAAACAATCTTGGGAACACCCACCGTGAAAAATCATCTGGTTCAATATCATCCGTCGAAGACACATTTTCTTTACGCTTATATTCTTCGAGCCACTCATCCAGCTTATCAGCAGGGTAAAAAAGAGGCTTGGGGTACTCAATTGAACGACGCACAACTTCTTCCTCTTCTTCTGTAGAAGCTTTGATGTATATAATTTCTGTATTTTGACCGATGTAATCAAGAACCTCTTGCTCGTTAATTTCACAAAGACTTCCGGTAGAGTCATTAACAAACTTTGAGTAACCCTCCTCTTCGGCTTTCTTTATACGCTCTTTGATATTTAACAAAGATTTACACTCTGCTTCATAATAAGCCTGCTGACGTCGTTTAAATTCTTTTAGCGGCATACCCCCGTGAGATTGCTTACCCAGTCTCCCTTGTGTCGGATTCCCTATTTTCCCAAGATATGCCGCGAGAGTGCTAATATTTTCTGGGGTAATATTATTTTTAATGCGTAAAACGCCAGATTCAACATAGGCTCTCAATTGATGATGCGCCATGACATCGCGCTTAACAGATTCAATAATTTCGTCCTGCATAATATTGCAGCCAATCTCAGGATCGCAGGAATAATGATACCAACCCCATTCAGCAAGCTGAAGAGATAGGTGCGTTTTACCCACGCCTGACATTCCCATTAAAGTGATAACACGCTCCATTACAGCTCCTGATTTTTTATGCTTTATTTTTTTCTTGTTCGCGCAAAATACGCGGAATGTTAAAAATAACATTCTCTTCAGTTGTTGTATGCGTTTCAACCTTGACCGTATATTTTTCCTCAATGGTTTTGATTACTTCTTCAACCAAAACCTCCGGCGCAGACGCACCCGCCGTTAACCCCAAAGTGCGCACGCCTTTAAGCCAATCCCAATCAATATCGCTGCCACGCTGCACCATCAACGCTTTCGGGCAATCATAAGATTTCGCCACTTCCACCAAACGATTGGAATTGGATGAATTCGGCGCACCGATCACCATGATCGCATCACATTCCATCGCAATTTCTTTCACCGCCTTTTGGCGATTGGTAGTCGCATAACAAATATCTTCTTTACCCGGACCGATAATATTGGGAAATTCATTTTGTAACGCCTCGACAATCTCAGCCGTATCATCAACCGACAATGTTGTTTGCGTACAAAAGGCAAGCTTCTCATCAGAGTCAATCACGAGGCGCCGCACATCATCCACTGTTTCAACCAATGTCACGGCACCTGGTGGCAATTGCCCCATTGTGCCTTCTACTTCCGGATGACCACTATGACCGATCAAAATAATATGATGCCCTTTGGCAAAATGTCGCTCGGCTTCTTTATGCACCTTGCTCACGAGCGGACAGGTCGCATCAATATAGAACATATTGCGTTTTTCCGCTTCGGCGGGAACGCGTTTGGGTACGCCATGCGCCGAAAAAATGACCGGCGCGTCATTGGCAATATCTTTTTCCGGAATCTCGTCTAAGGTCTCGACAAAAACCGCCCCTTTTTGGCGCAGACTTTCTACCACATATTTATTATGGACAATCTCATGGCGTACATAGACCGGCGCCCCATACTTCTCAAGCGCCTTTTCAACAATCTGTATCGCGCGATCCACCCCAGCGCAAAAACCGCGTGGATTGGCCAATAAAATTGTCATATCTTGTTTTTCGGTCATGCAATACATATAAAGCCCACCGCTAAAGAAATCCACTTATAATGTGGCTTTTCCTGAAAATCAGTCTTGTCGATACGCTGTCTCCTGCGCTATCTTTTGGGCATGATAAAACATATTCTTCCACTGCTCGTCGCAGTATTCTATCTTGGTGGATGCGCTCAGACATTTGAGGGCCTCAAAACAGATCTCAATAAATTAGGTAATGCTGTTTCGGAAACAACCAGCAACATGACAGGCAGAAGCCTTCCCGCCAACACGATTGTGCAAGGCGATCTTTGCCCACCCGTTTCTATCCCCGAACAAATGGGAAGCCTCACTGAATTCAACGACCCACAAAATACAGGCGACGATCAAATCGTTTCGCGTTTTGTTTTGAAGCAAAGCAACGCCGTTTGTGAAACAGATGGTGGTGCCGTTGCGATGCAAATTGATTTGACCTTCTATGGCATGCTTGGCCCTAAAGCAAAAAGATTGGAGGGCGATAAGCCATTCTTCTCATATCCTTACTTCATCGCTGTTAAAGATATTAATGGCAACGAGCTCGCGCGTGAAGTTTTTGCGGCCAATGTTGGGTATGCAAACGATCAGAAAAATGTACAAGTTGTTGAAACCATTCGTCAGCGCCTACCCCTTGAAGATGGCACGGCGCCTTATACGGTAGAAGTGGGATTATCACTAACCGAAGATCAACTCGTCTATAATGCCACACCGGAACAAGAGAGCTAAGCATTACTATATCTAGTTTCAAGCCCCTCTGATGAGAGAGTAAATTTTGCCACCTATTCTTTATAAAAACCGTCTCAGTGCTGATCACGACACAGGAGATAATCATCCGGAACATGTCGCGCGTGTTGAAACGCTACAGGCCTTGTTTGGCGAAGCGCCCTTTCACAAATGGGCGCAAAAAATGGCGATCCCAGCGACGGAAGAACAAATTTTACGCGTTCACGATGAACAATATTACTACAGCCTACAAAACTTTACCCCGAACCAAGAATTAATCGCGATTGATGGCGATACAATGTTGAGTAAAGGAAGCTTTGATTCTGCTCTTCATGCGGCGGGATCTGTGGTAACCGCTGTCGATGATATTATCAAGGGACAAACACAACGCGCTTTTTGTGCCATTCGTCCGCCCGGACATCATGCTGAACCAGGCATGGCAATGGGCTTTTGTCTTTTCAACAATGTCATGGTGGGCGCGTTACAGGCGATTAAACAACATGGCTGTACAAAAGTCGCGGTGATCGATTTTGATGTGCATCACGGTAATGGTTCCGAAACAATGGGCTATAAACATAATGGTGAAAATGAGGACAGCAAAATCTTCTATGCATCCTCACATGCTTACCCCCTCTTTCCGATGACGGGAGATCCGCGCGATAACGGGCCTCACCTTATGAATGTCCGATTGGAACAGGATTTTGCCCCTGAAGATTTCCATTTGGCCTATAAGCAACATATCCTGCCCGCACTCGATGAATTTGCGCCAGACTTTCTCATGATTTCCGCAGGCTTTGATGCCCATGTTTTGGACGATATTTCGCAGGCACGCCTTGAAACAGAGGATTTCCGATGCATTACCAAAGAATTGGTCAAAATGGCCAATAAACATTGCGATGGCCGTATATGCTCTGTCCTTGAAGGTGGATATGACCTAAACACCCTCAAAGACAGCACCCGCGCGCATCTTGAGGAATTGGCCGAAGAATAAACCCTTCAAGCCGCCGAATACTTTTAGTCAAACAAATTATTGTTTGGACCAGGCGCAAGCGACAACAGGTAGAATTCCTACCTTAGGAGCGTAGCAACATAGTCCAAAAGGTAATTTGGAAGACTATGGCTTGAGCAGCGCTGCTTTTTCCCCTACACTTTCGCCTGAAATTTAAGGATTAGCATGACTGATACAGCCATTGAAAAACTCAGCTTTGAAGAGGCACTCTCTGAACTCGATAAAATCGTTGCGACTCTGGAAAGCGGAAAAGCGCCTTTAGAAGAATCTATTTCTGTTTATGAGCGTGGCATGATGTTGAAAAAACATTGCGAAAAAAAACTCAATGACGCTCAGGAAAAAATTGAAAAAATAACCATTCAACCGGATGGCGCGGTCAAAACTGAACCATTTGATGAATAAAAATAAAGAGATATAAAAAATGCCATCACCACGCGATGCCAACCCCCGTCTTCAAGAAGCCCTCGATCAATGTGTTGAGGACGTTAATAAGACCATCACACGCCTTCTTCCCGAAACAGACCTAGCGGAGAAACATTTGTTTGATGCCATGCGTTACGGTGTGTTGGCTGGTGGTAAAAGATTACGTCCTTTTATGGTGATGCATGCTGCTAATCTGTTCAATGTTGACTCTAATCGTTCACGTCGTGTAGCTGCCGCTGTTGAGTTCCTGCATTGTTATTCTCTTATTCATGATGATTTACCGGCGATGGATGACTCCGATAAGCGTCGCGGTAAGGCCACTGTGCATCGCAAGTTTGATGAAGCCACAGCTATCCTCGCAGGAGACGCCCTACTCACCCTCGCTTTTGAGGTGCTCGCTGATGAGAACACCCATCCGGATCCCCATGTTCGCGCTGAACTCGTGAAAAAGCTTGCGATTGCCTCTGGTGGTCACGGCATGGTTGGCGGTCAAATGCTCGACCTTATTGGGGAGAGTGAAGAATTCGATCTCGGTACTATTTCACGCATGCAACGCATGAAAACAGGAAAGCTGATGGCTTTTGCCTGTGAAGCCGGCGCGATTTTGGGTAAAGCCTCCGAGCAACATAAAAAAGCCTTGTGTAATTATGCCTATGATCTTGGTCTTGCTTTCCAGGTAACCGATGATGTTCTGGATGTCGAAGCCGATCCTGATGAAACTGGCAAGCCTGCCAATCAAGATGAAAAAGCTGGAAAATCCACATTCGTTTCTACGATGGGTAAAGAGAGCGCCAAAATGCGTGCTGAAATGCTAGCGCACCAAGCTGTTCGCCACCTTCATGTCTTTGAAGGCCGCGGCGAAATGCTTAAAGAACTCGCCATGTATGTGTTAGAGCGCCGCAGCTAGCATTAAATCTCTGGCGCACAATTTGGAATACGAACAGACGCCGTATCGGTTATTGTTTCACTTTCCTCTTCAGTGCGTACGTCTTCTCTGACCTGATCAAATTGTGTTGCCATATCAGCTAATAATTTAGCAGGAACAGTTATGCGCCCACGAGAAGCAAATAGATCCACTGCCTGTGATACTGTTTGCATTAAAAATTGTGTTTGCGCATGCGTTGCTAAAAAACTCTGCTGCGTAATGGCTGACAACGCACCACTCTCTCCCCATGGAATTGATGATAAAGCTGGCAATGGACTCGTTACAAACTGTCCGAGCCAACTTTTTTGCATAAAGTGCATATAACGCTGATCCGCTTGCTGATACTTTTCTCTCTTTTCTCTAATTTCATTATTATCTTTTGCAAAATCATTTTGAAAAATATCGCGGCTATACCCGTTCCCTTTATCAAAAGCCTTAACAATCTTTTCAGTAAGACGCGACTCTGCCTTTTGCATCGCCTCCATTGTGTCTTCAACCTTTTCACCCAATATCGCGCCATATTTATATGTCACACCTGAATAGATACCTGTTACACCCAGCGCCAACCAAAGTGTTCCATTCTCACCTATATAAGGAACAGCTTGACTGTTGGTTGCAATCGCATAAGTGAGCGCGACGGCAGTAGCAAAAGACGCATAGCCCCTACGCCCTATATCAATGAGACCATCGGCTAACTCATCAGGAGCACGCCCTATCGCATGATGTGGTGTGACTTGATCATCTTCATTTTCTTCAACATTAATTTCATCTACTATTCTGGGTTCTTCTAAGATTGCTTTTTGAAAACGATCTTTAATGTAAAAAGCCATATTGCGCTTTAATTCATTGGACAAAGCAAACATCCTCTTATCCATCCAAACAGCGCCAATACCGTGCGCTGTAAAACGGGCAGCACCCGTTAACATGTCACCATCATTTAATAAGGCGCTTAATGTACTCGCATAAGCATCAAGCATCATTGTAAGGTTTACAGATGACAGAGTGATAAGACCGCCAAGCCCTAAAGTAGGCCGTAATGACTCGCGTAACATTTCCCCTGTCCAATATGATGCCATGACACCGCGCATCGTCGTAAAAGAAGAAACAGGACTGGTATCGTAGGAGGCTTCTTTATCGACACCACCATTCCAAAGCATATTCATTTTTCGTTTGGCATAGTGGTATGGATTAAGCCGTTTCAGGTCCGGCGGTTCTAACGCATTCGGGATAAGCGCATCCCGAATCTTTTTCATGCTGGATAAGGGTAAAATAGGCTCCGCCCGCCTATTGGATAAGAGCGTCGACGCCTTTAAGCGCGCTGTAAAGCTTTTCCACCGTCTATTTCCGTTATTGTCTTGCTGCTCGCTCATACGCTTAACTTTTTATTAATATTTATGAAAACGATACTGAATCCGTTTAAGTTATGTCAAAATTTGAGGGGTAACATGCTGTTTTCATGCAACTTTATGCCGATCAAGAATAATTCATTGGCTTTTGGTTTTATGAGCGTTACAACCATTGGTTATGACCAGTGCAGAACCCAAAATTGTCACGCAGAACACGCCAAAGGCTGAAAAGCAGGCGGAAACCACGCCGCTGCTCGATCGCGTCAACACACCTGGAGATCTGAAACAATTTAATGATGACGAGTTGCGCCAAGTCGCGGACGAGCTGCGCACCGCCACCATTAACGCTGTCTCCAAAACCGGCGGGCATTTGGGCGCGGGTTTGGGCGTTGTTGAACTCACCACGGCCATTCACGCCGTATTTGATACACCGCAGGACAAACTCATTTGGGATGTCGGCCATCAATGTTACCCGCATAAAATTTTAACGGGGCGCAAAGACCGTATTGAAACATTGCGCCAAGGCGGCGGCCTGTCCGGTTTCACCAAAAGAAGCGAGAGCGAGTATGATCCGTTCGGCGCCGCGCATAGTTCAACGTCGATTTCCGCTGGCCTCGGGATGGCAATAGCGAGGGACTTACAAAACAGTTCGCCAGATGAGGCCGAGTCGAGTTTACGAGACGGAGGCAACAGTGGCGATAGCCACGTCATATGTGTGATAGGTGACGGCGCCATTTCTGCCGGCATGGCGTATGAGGCACTCAACAATGCGGGCGCGCTGAAAAGCAATCTCATTGTCATCCTCAATGACAACAACATGTCGATCGCTCCGCCCGTCGGCGCGATGAGCGGCTACCTCGCCAATCTTGTGTCCTCGAAACCCTATTTGGGCGCGCGAGATATGGCGAAGAAAATGGCAGAACTCCTGCCGCCGCCGCTGAAATCCGCCGCTGCGAAGGCCGAAGAATCCGCCCGCGCCGCGCTCACCAATATCGGCGGTGCGTCCTATGACGGCACGCTGTTCGAAGAAATGGGCTTTTACTATGTCGGGCCGATTGACGGGCACAATATGGATGACCTGCTGGCAATCTTGCGCAACATTAAAAACCGTCCGAATTACGGCCCAGTTCTTATTCACGCACTGACCAAAAAAGGCAAAGGCTATAAGCCTGCCGAAACCGCGTGCGATAAAATGCATGGCGTCGCGAAATTTGATGTGGTCACGGGCAACCAATTTAAACCCAAAGGCACCGCGCCGACATACACCAAAGTCTTCGCCCAAAGCTTGATCGCCGAAGCGCGCAAAGATGAAAAAATTATCGGCATCACCGCCGCCATGCCGGATGGCACGGGCATGGATTTGTTCGGTGCGGAATTTCCGGATCGTATGTTTGATGTCGGCATTGCCGAACAACATGCGGTGACCTTTGCCGCCGGATTAGCCGCCGAGGGCATGAAGCCCTTCGCCGCAATTTATTCCACCTTCCTGCAACGCGCCTATGATCAGGTCGTGCATGATGTCTGTATTCAAAATCTGCCCGTGCGTTTTGCGATGGATCGCGCCGGCCTTGTCGGAGCCGATGGTCAAACCCATGCGGGCAGCTTCGATATCGCCTATCTCGGGTGCCTGCCGAATATGACGCTAATGGCTGCGGCGGATGAGGTCGAATTGATGCATATGGTCACCACCGCGGCTGCCTATGATGACGGGCCAATCGCGTTTCGATACCCGCGCGGTGAAGGCTTGGGACTAGAGATGCCGGAGGCCGGTACCGTGCTCGAAATCGGTAAAGGCCGCGTGATCCAAGAAGGCAATGACATCGCGCTCCTCTCCTATGGAACACGTTTGAACGAGTGCCAAAAAGCCGCCCTGGTGCTTGAGGAACGCGGGCATAGCGTCACGATTGCCGATGCGCGCTTTGCCAAACCATTGGATGAAGACTTGGTGCGCACCCTCGCGACCAATCATCATACCTTGATCACGATAGAGGAAGGCTCGATTGGCGGCTTTGGCTCTTATGTGCTGGAATGCCTTAACCGCAACGGTTTGATGGACGGGAATTTAA
>JBCDCD010000018.1:0-12833 GCA_039182445.1 Pseudomonadota bacterium
ATTCTAATTTTTGAAAGCCGCCTCTCGTTAGGCGGTTTTTTATATCGGCAAAGTTGCTTTCTCTAACCACTTTTTCACGCCATCTTCCAAATGCGGCGATAAGGCATCAAATACAGCTTGATGATAGCTATTGAACCATTGAATTTCGCTTTCAGTTAATAAACTTTTATCAATCAATGTTTTATCAATAGGCGCCAAAGTTATCGTTTCAAAATAAAGCTCATTTTCATCTTTGGATTTCACGAGAACCAAATTTTCAATCCGAATACCAAATTCACCTTCTTTATAATAGCCCGGCTCATTCGATAAGATCATACCTGCCGCTAATGGTTTTTCAGCCCGCGGGCTAATCCCCATAGCCGCCTCTTCATGCACCGAGAGATAACAACCGACACCATGCCCCGTGCCATGAGCATAACCTAGGCCCTCATTGGCCAGCGCCCCGCGGGCATAAAGATCCAGCTCTTTTCCTAGCGTTTCTCTCGTAAACTGCGCCGTCGCCAATGTAATATGCCCCTTTAACACCAGTGTATTGGTATGGATCATTTCTTCTGTAGGCGTTCCGACCGCTATTGTTCGTGTAATATCTGTCGTGCCGTAATGATATTGCCCGCCGCTATCGAGAAGCAAAAGATTGCCTTGTTCAATCTGCTTATTGGTTTTTTGTGAGGCGCGGTAGTGAACAATTGCGCCGTTTGATCCGAAACCGGCAATCGTACTAAAGCTCGGTTCTTTATATTGCGGTGCCTCTTTACGGAATCTTTCTAATTGTTCTTCAACATTGATTTCCGTCAAGTTTTCTTTCGATGCTTCTTGATCAAACCAGTGAAGAAATTTAGTGATGGCAATACCATCAAGAAGATGAGCTTCTTTCATAGCCTCTTGTTCTTCAACCGATTTGCACGCCCTTAAATGAACACACGGGTCTTCTTCTTCCTCAATATCATTCAGAATGTTTTTGTAATAAACACTGCTTCTTTTTGTATCGAGCCATATTTTCTGATTATGAAGCTGCCGCAAAAAATCTTTCTCTTCATTTCTTTCATGAAAAGAAATAATCGATTGAAAATTTTCTTTTATATCTTCCGTAAGCTTTTCAGAATCGATAAAGAGCTGCGCCTCCCCTTCAAGCAGTATCAAAGATGCTTGCGGCACAGGCGTGTTCTCAACATCAGCGCCACGAATATTCAAAAGCCACGCGATTGAATCAAGCTGCGTTATCACCAGCGCACCACAGCCCCTCTCGGCTAAAATAGCTTGCACCGCTGCTATTTTTTCTTGTGCTGTTTGTCCCGCAACCTCCGACGGAAACAAAGAGATTTTATTTTTCGGCGGTTCCGGTTGATCATCCCAAATCAGATCAATTAGATTTTGCTCAATTGATTTTAATTTAACACCTGCCTCTTCCAATTTCTGAATAAAGTGAGGGGTGTGAAGTTTCGGATCATACCCTATCACCTTTTCTTTACCGACATTCTCCGACAACCATTCTTCAACGGGCACTTCTTGAGAATTCACTAAGTGATATAACCCCTCTTCCACTTCTTGTTTTAATTGGATCGTGTAACGCCCATCGCTCATGACGCAGGCTTGGTCTTCCAAAATAATCCCTATGCCCGCGGAACCCGTAAAACCCGTCAGCCAAGAGAGCCTTTCTGCATAAGGCGCGATGGCCTCGCTTTGATATTCATCGGCGCGGGGCACCAAAAAACCATCGACGTCATGCGCCTTCATTTCAGCGCGAAGAGCGTCCAGTTTTTCTTGGTAAGATATTGATTTCATGAACAATAAAGTCTTTGACAGGTTGATTTAAACCCTTAGGATAAGGGCAATTTTAATAACTGGCAACATCAACCACATTATGAGCCATAAGCCCATCCGTAAAGCTGTCTTTCCTGTTGCCGGTTTAGGAACACGCTTTCTCCCCGCCACCAAAGTTATGCCAAAAGAGATGCTGCCGATTGGCGATCGTCCTCTGATTCAGCATGTGGTCGAAGAGGCACAGCAAGCCGGTATCGAAGAATTTATTTTTATCACCGGCCGTCATAAAAATATGCTGGAAGAGCATTTTGATTACCAGCCTGAATTAATGCAAACACTCAAATTGCGTGGCAAAGACGAGATGCTGGATAAAGTGCGCAATTCGCAAATGCGGGAAGGGAAATTGTTCCTTACACGACAAGCAAAACCACTCGGTCTCGGGCATGCTATTTGGTGCGCGCGCAAGTTAGTTGGTGATGAACCTTTTGCGATTTTGCTTCCTGATGTTTTGATGAAAGGCGAAACGGGATGCCTTTCTCAGATGGTTAATGTTTATAACCAATATGGTGGCAATGTTATCGCCCTGGAACAAGTTCCGGAACAAGATGTCAATAAATACGGCATCGTGACACCAGGGGAAGAAAAAGAAGAAGCGATAGAAGTGAAAGATTTGGTTGAAAAACCAGATATTGATAAAGCGCCTTCCACGCTTTCCATCGTTGGTCGTTATATTTTACAACCTGAAATATTTGAGCTTTTATCAAGCTTTGATCTAGGCACAGGAAATGAGATTCAGTTGACCGACGCAATGGCCAAACTGGTTGAAAAGCAAGCGTTTCACGGCATGGAGTTTAAGGGAAAGAGTTTTGACTGCGGCAGTCGCCTTGGCTTTCTTGCGGCCAATATTGCCTACGGACTTGATGACGCCGATATTGGCGATGATGTAAAAGAACTCATACAAAAACATAGAGATTAAAAATGACAGCCTTAAAAAACATGGATATTGAAACGCATAATTTCGACCCGAGCATTTTAAGAGAATATGACATTCGTGGCATTGTTGGAGAAACATTGAATGACGAAGATGCGTTAACGCTTGGTAAAGCCTTTGGAACAAAAATCATTCAAAATGGCGGGAGCCATGTTTGTATTGCCTATGATGGCCGTTTAAGCTCGCCTAGCTTTGCCGAAAATTTAGCCGCAGGCTTACAATCAACGGGATGTAATGTTGAAAATTTGGGTCTCGGCCCGACACCAATGCTTTATTTTGCCGTGAAAGATCGAAAGACTGATGGCGGGATTATGATTACCGGATCGCATAACCCATCGAGCTATAACGGTTTCAAAATGATGCTCCAAAAGAAAAGCGTCTTTGGTGATGATATTCAGGAATTAGGACGCATTGCCGCCTCCGGTGATTTTGCGCAAGGAAACGGCGCAATCAAAACAGAAGATATTCAAGCTGCATATGTCGACCGTTTAATGAGGGATTTTTCTGAGGGACATGACCTCACGATCGTCTGGGATAATGGTAATGGCGCTACAGGGAATATTCTAAAGCATTTGGTTGAAAAATTACCCGGTACGCATCATCTGCTTTACGGGGATATTGATGGCAATTTCCCCAACCACCATCCTGATCCCACCGTTGACAAAAACCTCGGTGATTTGAAACGCACCGTTTTGGAAAAAGAAGCCGATCTGGGGGTTGCCTTTGACGGCGATGGTGACCGCATTGGCGTAGTCGATGAGCAAGGGAATATTATTCGTTGTGATCTCTTACTCACGCTCTACGCAAAAGAGATTTTGGAAAAAGCGCCACAGTCAAAAATCATCGCCGACGTGAAATGCTCCAAAATTCTTTTTGAAGAAATCGAAAAAATGAAGGGTGTTCCGGTGATGTGCCAAACAGGTCATTCCTTGGTCAAAAACAAGATGATAGAAACTTCTTCACCGCTTGCCGGCGAGTTAAGCGGCCACATATTCTTTAACGACATCTATTATGGTTTTGATGACGCGCTTTATTGCGCCATACGATTGCTCAATATCGTGAACAAATCCGATAAGAAAGTATCTGACTATTTTGCACACCTGCCCAAAATGGTGAGCACGCCGGAAATTCGCGTTGATATTGAAGAAGAAAAAAAATTCCCTGCCATTGAAGGCATTAAGAAAAACCTCAAAGAGGAAAACGATAATTCGTTTGAAATGAATGACTTGGACGGCGTCCGTGTCACAACAAATGAAGGCTGGTGGCTTTTGCGCGCTTCAAATACACAGAACTGTCTTGTTTCACGTGTCGAAGCAGAAACACAAAAAGGCTTGGAAAATCTTCAATCAATGGTTGAGAAAACCCTCGAAGAGGTTGATATTAAATTCTCTTTTTCAAATCAGGAATAAATTTCATGAGTGATCAAAAACACACTGCCGCCGTTATTGAGCTTCTCGCCTCACGCATTTGCCATGACATTATTAGCCCCGTTGGTGCGATTAATAATGGTATTGAATTGATGCAGGAATTAGGACCGGATGGTCTTGAAGACGGATTGGAGCTTGTTGGGTATAGTGCCAATCAATCAGCGGCTAAACTCTCAGCTTTTCGTTTGGCCTATGGCGCCGGTGGACGTGACCCGAATATCAAACCGGAAGATGTACAAAAAGTATTTGGCGAACTTATTCGCGCCGAAGGAAAAATCAGCCAAACATGGGATCCGTTTGGTAATCTAGGCCCTGATCCCCTGCCCCCCGTTTATTGCAAAATGCTTATGTGCGCGATGATGCTGGCGATGGAATCACTGCCAAAAGGCGGTTACATTTCTGTACGCCCTTCCGGCGATAGCGCTTCGCTTATTATTGCCGAAGGTGAAGGCGCGAATGTTCGTGATCAGGTTGAGGAAGCGCTTGCGCAAAGCCTTTCCCCCGATGATCTCGATCCGCGTTTAGTGCATCCCTATGCCGTCAGTGTGATGGCCAATTCTTACGGCTATAAAATTTCATTGAAATCTCAATCAGAAGACCGTATTGAATGGCTCATGGAATGCCCAGCAGCAGCGGCAGAAGACGAAGAAAACAGCGAAGAATAAAATGTCCGAACCACAACTTAAAAAAGAAAATGACGTTATCCAAGACCCGAAAGCCGTCAAAATAAAACGCGCTTTATTATCTGTATCAGATAAAGAAGGCCTTGTAGAATTTGCGAAAAAGCTCGCTGATTACGGCGTCGAAATTCTTTCTACTGGCGGGACAGCGAAAGCAATCAAAGAAGCGGGGATCACTGTCAAAGATGTGTCCGATCATACAGGCTTCCCCGAGATCATGGATGGTCGTGTGAAAACACTTCATCCAAAAGTGCATGGGGGTATTCTCTCCCGCCGTAGTGATAACAATCATGTTCAGGCACAAAGCGATCATGACATTGGTGATATTGATTTGGTTGTGGTGAACTTATATCCGTTTTCGCAAACGGTTGCGGCGAATGCCGATTACGATACCTGTATTGAGAATATTGATATTGGTGGGCCTGCAATGATTCGTGCCGCCGCCAAAAACCATGAATTTGTTGCCGTCGTCACCGACCCGCAAGATTACAATCTTGTTCTTGAAGACATGGAAAAATTTGACGTTGCAACAACCTATAAATTGCGCCAGCAATTGGCGGCCAATGCTTATGCGTTGACCGCAACATATGATTCCAATATCGCCTCATGGTTCTCGAAAGAATTGGAAGAAAATGATTATCCACGTCGGTTAAGTTTTTCTGGGAATTTAAAACAAACTTTGCGGTACGGTGAAAACCCGCATCAAACCGCTGCCCTGTATATGGTTGATGGTCATGAACGTCCTGGCGCGGCGCACGCCACACAAATTCAAGGCAAAGAACTTTCCTATAACAATATCAATGATACAGACGCGGCTTTTGAATTGGTCGCCGAATTTGATCACCCCGCTGTCGCGATTATTAAACACGCAAACCCCTGCGGTGTTGCAACGGGAGAAAATATTTTATCGGCTTATGATCAAGCGCTACTTTGTGATCCTGTCAGTGCTTTTGGTGGTATCATTGCTTTGAACAAAACTCTAACCGCGGATGCAGCGAAAAAAATTATTGAAGTCTTTAGCGAGGTTATTATTGCACCGGATGTTGAAGCCGCCGCCCTCGAAGTTTTAAAGTCCAAACCAAATATTCGCGTTCTTACGACGGGTGGTATGCCCGACATTCATGAACAACGCCGAATGGTGACACGTGTTGCGGGTGGATTGCTTGTACAAGACAACGACTTTGGCGTTTTGACAAAAGACGATATTAAAGTCGTTTCAGAACGTGAACCAACCGATGAAGAAATGGCCGACATGCTGTTTGCGTTTAAAGTCGCCAAGCATGTGAAATCCAATGCGATTGTCTATGCCAAAGACGGTGCCACCGTCGGAATCGGCGCCGGACAAATGAGCCGCCTCGATTCCAGTCGAATTGCTGCGCGCAAAGCACAAGATGCTGCCGAAACCGCGGGTATTGAAGAGCCACTCACAAAAGGCTCCGTAGTCGCCAGCGATGCGTTCTTCCCATTTGCTGATGGATTAATCGCCGCCGCTGAAGCTGGCGTGACCGCCGTTATTCAACCGGGCGGGTCGATTCGTGATGAAGAAGTTATCAAAGCCGCCGATGAGCGCGGCCTCGCGATGATTTTCACCGGTATGCGCCATTTCAGGCATTAATTCCTAAAAAATCCTAATTATTAAGATTTTAGCCGCAAATCGTTGCTGAAAGCACGTTTTGAGCCATTGGCGTTAATATCTCATTAACTATTTTTCCATATAATAGGGGCGTGTTGGGGGTGACAGGCTGAAAAGAGTAGAAAACAAGCCCTTTTCCTTCCTCACAAAGAACAGAATAACCAATTGATTTATAAAGGGAATTCGACCTGATTTGTAAAGAAATCCAGCGATTTCATATAATTTGGGTAAATAATAGAAGAGATATAAATGGCAAGACAGACGGCAGAAATTCTATCTTTTGAACGCCCCGTACCGGGAAATCCAGTCGTGGCGGCATCTGCACTCAGAGATATTTCAGGTGATTCTGGGAGCAATCTAGATATTGATGGTCAGGGCGTTGCCGCCAGAGCAAGACATCAAAGAATTTTTGGTAATGCCGCTGAAACAAATCGCCGTAAGCGCCAAGGCCCTATGCTTATGGGATGGGGAATCATGGGTGCACAAGATGTTGCTGCCGCGATTGGTAATAGTGCGGCTAATGGCACAATTGATGACAATACTCGAGAAGCATTAGCACCATTACGTAGTGGCGTTGAATTTGCCGGACAGGCAATAGGAACGATGGGCTACGCCATGGTCGGTGTACAAGCAGCCTTTGTGGGTGCCGGCGTTGTCAGTGATGTGAGAAGCGCAGGCCGCAAAGCTGGAAACACAATCGCAAGAGAAGTCACAGAAGAAGTTGCTGAAGCAGGTACGCGAACGGCGGCAAAAGCCAGTGCAGGTGAAGCAGCAGAAGCAGGAACGAAAGCTGCCGCAAGAACAGTTGCGGGTGAGGCAGCAGAAGCAGGAACAAAAACTGCAGCAAGAACAGTCGCTGCAGAAGCAGCAGTGGAAGGCGCAAGCCGTGGATTATTTGGCCGTATTCTTGGTGCCGCCGGCAATGTCGCATTAGGTGCTGGTCGCCTATTAAAAAAAGTACCTGTCATCGGTGGCCTAGTCACAGCAGGATTTGTTGCTTACGAAATGGCGAGCCATGTCCGTCGTGGTGATTTTGACGATGCCTTTGATGCTGCTGTGATTGGTGGTGCAGAAATTGTTGGTAGCACAGCAGGATTTGTAGTCGGCGATGCCGCAAGAACCGCCACTAGAGAATTTATGATCCGTAATGGATATGCCGATGAAGATGTTTGGATGGGTGATATCCAGTCTTTGGTGGTTGCAGGGCGCGATGTGTACGATCAATTTCAGGAAAGTGCACAAGCACCTGCAAATTACACCCACGCACCAGTAGCAACAGTGGATCTGGCGCTGAGAGCGGCATAGCGAGGAAAATTTGTATTTTGAGGCCCAAATTTAGTATAATAGGGCATAATAAAAAAGTGAGTAAATAGAAGGTTTTAGGAGAAGAAGATGGTAACATTAAATAGAGCAGGTAGAGGAGCAGCAGACGCGGCAGGTGATGCAGCCGCTGCAGCGAATAGGGGAGCTTTAGGCCAGATCGGTAATGTTCTCGGTGCCCCAGTTCGTTGGACATTTCAAGGTGGTGTCGGCCGAGTTCTAATGACAGGTGGTGTTGTGATAGGCGGCTATCAGGGTGCTCAATTCTACTTTAGTGAAGAAGGGCAAGAATGGATTAATGAGAATTTTGGTCCTGACGCTCCGAGTATCTTTACACAGATTGGCGATCTAATTGAACGCGGGTCAGAAGAACTGGCTCAGGTCGGCCCTGCAGCACAATTCCAAGGGTTTTATGCGATTATAGAACAGCTTGGTATTCTTTGGAACAATATCATGGGTGGTGATTCTGGTCTCGGCCTCATCAATTGGGCACGTGATGCACAAGAAGGAAAACCGCCAATGGCGTATGTCAATGGTGATTTAGTTGAAACAGTTCCCACAACTGATGACACTGATGTTACGACTGGTATTTCAGGTGTCGAAGGAGACTTAGCCGCTGTTTTTGATAGTGAAGCTTTTGAAACTGCTTTTAGAGCAAGAATTGGAGAAGAGCTAGAAGCAGGCGCATCAAGAAATTTTATGAATGATGAAGTTCAGTTCGAACGGATTGTATTAGAGACGCTTGGGGACATTAATGCCGATGCTTCTTTAGTCGAGCGAGTACAAGCCCTATTCGATGGCCAAGATTTATCTGATCAATTTAATTTCAGAGGACGCGTTGATCCATCTGTAGACAACAGAGCAGATAGAGTATTTGACGCGGCAGACAGAGTTCTTGATAGCGCTGCTTTAACACCATAGGTAATAAATAACAATATTGAGGAAAAAAAGATGAAGCCGGAAGACCCAAAACAGTTTAATCAAGCAACAGATGTAACATCTGACCTTTTTCAAAAAAGATGGGATAGTGAGGACCTAAGTAGTCTTAACACAACAATTGAAGGACTCAATGATAAATTGCGTCAAACAAGAGGCAGTGTCATTGGCGGCATATTCAAAGTTGGTGTTGGCGCGCCTATTAAAGCGATGGCGTCTTTAACGCCACAACGCGATCAACAAGCATTACAACCTGTTGCCGCGGCGGCAGAAATAGGTATGGGGATAGTGAGCACTTTTTCCAACATGGCAGAAGGTATCAGGACATACAATAGAATAAACTCCAAGAGATCGTCTTTATTAAGTTCTACGACAGCTTCCCGGCCAGAAGGTGCCGCTCCAGGAGGCCCAATATCTGGCGCAAGCGGTGGACCAATCTAACCAACTGAAAAATAATAATAAATGAGTTTTTTTTGCATTTTAAACAGTCAATTTCATATAATTTAATTAAGCAAAAAACAAAGGGTAAATAGAGAAGTAAATGTCATTAACAATCGCAACTGCACAACAAATACAAGATGCTGTTACCGCGGCACAAAACGTACCTTTGGTAGGCAGTGCCACCACTGCTGCAGCGACATTTACGGCTAAAACACAAATTTTTCAGGAGTTACCGCAACATCTTCAAGATGCAAGTTACTCTTCTCAAATTGTTGACGCTGTTTTTGACACAGTGATGAATGCGAATCTATCAAGTATGACTGACGATCAACTTAATACTGCTGTTCAAAACGCAGTCGTTGATGCTGTTATTCCAGAAATTCGAACACTATCCCCTTCTGAGCAATATGATGCACTTAGAGATTTAGCGAATGACGGCGATGCCGCAAATACGACTCAGCTAGAAAGCTTTTTCCAGCGTATGGATACGATGCCACAAGGATTACAAGAATCCTTAGCCCATGCCTATGTCAATAACGCTAGCTTTAGAGACTACATTGGAAATGAAATGGGTAATAATGGCGGCGGCTTCGTTGATGATTTGTTTGACAGCATGTATCAAACAAGAATTAATGCCAACGGTGATGAGGTTCGTGTTAGAGCTGATCTAGACGGCGACGGTACGGTCGGTGCCGATGAGTATGTTCTGGATCAAAACAATGTTAATGCCGTTCAAGGCATTTTAACCAGTATTGGGAATGATCCCAACTATGATGCACCTGCTAGATTGAATCCTGTTCGCGATGCAATGGCCGCACATGAGCGAGCTGTTCAAGGTGGTGATCCTGAAGAAATTAGTGCTGCCAATATTGCATTAATCGGCGCTGTTCGTGACGCAGGGGCAAATGTTCCCGCTCTTGCTGGTGTTGATGGTGTTGTGTTAATGGGTTTCTTGAACAATCTCGCAACACAGGGGGCTGATTATGCGATTAATGATTTGGCCGCAACGCTGCAATTATCTGGGGCAGAGTTAGAAGCTTTTCAAGAGCTCATAGGACCTTTCGCTCAATTCCTAGACTTTATGATTGAGCCATATGCAGAGCTTTGGATGGAACACGGCAATAGTCTGATGGCCGGATTTAACAGTATTAAAAATAACGTCAACACATTGACGAATACTCAACAACCTTCGATTTTTCAAGCCGATGTGCCAGCAACAATGGGAAGTGTTGCTAATTTTGACCAGCTATTTGCCGACAGATTTAACCCAGCTGCTGGCGGCGGTCCGATTGTCGTCGATGTTGACTATATCTTTGACAAAATTGTTGAGGTTGATCCAAGTTTACGAGACGAAATTAGAGGCATTCAAGCGGCTCCAGATTTACGAGAGCCTTTTGAAACAATGGCCAATGGATCATTAACAGAAGCCCAGATGGAAGATAAAATTGCACAATGGCGTAGCGGTCTTGAGTCAGGCCAAACTGTTCGCGAAGCGACAATGAGCTTAAACTAAGCTTTTAGAATATATTTTAACAAGGCGCTGAAAAAGCGCCTTTTTTGTTGTTCTTTCAGGCGCTTATCTTTATTCTCCCCTCATGGCATCGAATCCTGACACCAAGCCCCTAGCGCAAATCCGAAATTTTGCGATTATCGCCCATATTGATCATGGGAAAAGCACGCTCGCCGATCGGTTGATCCAAACCTGCGGCGGCCTCGAAGATCGTGAAATGAGCGAGCAAGTGCTCGACAATATGGACATTGAACGCGAGCGCGGGATTACCATTAAAGCGCAAACCGTCCGCCTTGCCTATAAAGCCAAAAACGGGGTGGAATATCAGCTTAATTTGATGGACACACCAGGGCATGTTGATTTCTCTTATGAAGTATCGCGCTCCCTCGCTTCTTGCGAAGGGTCGTTGTTGGTTGTTGATTCAACGCAAGGGGTCGAAGCGCAAACACTCGCGAATGTGTATATGGCGATTGAGAACAATCATGACATTGTGCCGGTTATTAATAAGATCGATTTGCCCGCTGCCGATATTGATAAAGCCAAAGAGCAAATTGAAGATGTTATCGGCTTACCGTCCGATGATGCTGTTCCTGTCTCTGGCAAGACGGGGGAGAATATTGAAGAATTGCTCGAAGCAATTGTCACGAAGTTACCAGCACCATCGGAAGGCGATGCAGATGCACCGACAAAAGCTTTATTGGTTGATAGTTGGTATGATATTTATCTCGGCGTGGTGATTTTGGTGCGCGTGATAGATGGGTATCTACGCAAAGGACAAAAAGTACAATTTATGGGCACAGGCGCGACGCGTGAAATTGATCGCGTCGGTATGTTCACGCCCAAACATGTGATGTTGGATGCGCTTGGTCCCGGTGAGATGGGATTTATTACAGCGTCGATTAAAGATATTAGTGAAACGCAAGTTGGCGATACGATCACTGATGAAAAAAAGCCCTGTGCCGAAGCCCTCGAAGGGTTTAAACCCAGCGTACCGATGGTGTTTTGCTCCCTCTTCCCTGCCGATGCTGGTGACTATGAGAAGTTGCGTGATAGTTTAGGTAAGCTCGCACTCAATGACTCCTCTTTGCATTACGAACCGGAAACATCGCAAGCGTTGGGCCTTGGTTTTCGCTGCGGATTTTTGGGCTTGCTGCATATGGAGATTATTCAAGAACGCCTCGAACGTGAATTTGATTTGGATTTAATTCCGACAGCACCGAGCGTTGTTTATAAAATCAACCTGACCAATGGCGAACAAATTGAGTTGTATAACCCCGCCGATATGCCGGACGTGCAAAAGATCGACAGCATTGAAGAGCCATGGATTAAAGCGACGATTTTGGTGCCGGATGAATATTTGGGTGGTTTGTTAAAACTCTGTGAAGAACGACGCGGCGAACAAATTGAACTCACCTATGCCGGGAACCGCGCGATGATGGTTTATCGCCTGCCACTTAATGAAGTGGTGTTTGATTTTTATGATCGTCTTAAGTCTATCTCGCGCGGCTATGCGTCGTTTGATTACGCCTTGGATGGCTATGGTGAAAACTCACTGGTGAAATTAGAAATTCGCGTCAACCAAGAACCTGTCGATGCGCTTGCGATGATCGTGCATAAAGAGGCCGCCGAAAGCCGTGGCCGACAATTGTGCGAACGCCTGAAAGAACTCATCCCGCGGCAAATGTTTAAGATCGCCGTCCAAGCGTGTCTCGGCGGTAAGATTATCGCCGCTGAGCATATTAGCGCACTTAGAAAAGATGTGACCGCCAAATGCTACGGCGGAGATGTCAGCCGTAAACGCAAACTGCTTGAAAAGCAGAAAAAAGGAAAAAAGAAAATGCGGCAGTATGGGAACGTTGAAATCCCGCAAAGCGCCTTTATCAACGCCCTCAAAATGGGTGACGGAAAGTGATCCGCTTTATAAAAAGGGTTGGCTTTCTAAGGTGGCTAAATAAAGAAGAAGCTAGACCATCAATACGAGTACCTCAAGCAGGGTGGCGAAATTTCGGTCAAGCTAATCGAAATAATAAACAGTTTGAAGACTTTATTAGTGAGCTAGATACAAGTATTTCAAATAAAAAATTTATTTCTGTTATTTTTCCTCAAAAAGACCTTAGATCCACAAAAATTGATA